>NZ_LSGP01000001.1:0-300000 GCF_001611555.1 Anaerosporomusa subterranea | reverse complement strand
TGGTTTCATGCCGATAATTCCCAGACCGAGTTGTTCAGCCAGCGGATGCAGTTCGCTGCTTGGTGCGTTTTCAATGAAGTTAAACGGAAACTGCACTGTGACAAATAACTTGGTCTGAATTAACTTGATCGCCATTGGCAGACTGTGGGAAGTCACCCCGATGTGACGAACTTTTCCCGCCTGTTGCGCCTTCAGCACGGCTTCCAGGGCGCCACCGGGGCCAGTTATCTGCTCCCACGCACTATCTTGCGCAACTTGGTGGAATTGAAAGAGATCAATATAGTCTGTTTGCATCATTGTAAGACTGTTGTTAATATGCTCTGTAGTACCTGTTGCATCCCGTTTCATACTTTTTGTTGCAATAACTACTTTATCGCGCATACCGGCAAATGCTTTGCCGATTTTTTCTTCGCTGTCTTGATACGCATTCGCCGTGTCATAAAAGGTGATGCCTTGTTCATATGCATGCCGAAGCACTCTGATAGCCTCGTCTGTCGGCAAACGCAAAATAGGGATGCCGCCGAAACCAAGTTCAGAGATCGCAAGATTCGAATTCCCGAGTGTACGATATTGCATATCTACCCTCTCCTTATTCATAGTGTCCTCTAATAATAGAAACTATTTCCATATCTTTTTTATACTTCCTGCTTAGAAAGAGAGTATATATTTTTAAGGCATTTTTAAACAACCACACGGAAACAGCTACCACTTAAAGGGAATAGCCATATACGCGGAGAAGATAATAGCGATTTATCCGATGACTAACTCGCTCTAAGACTCCCGCCTCTACAGGCGGGAGTAAGAGCGACTAAGTCCCTGGATAAGGGCAACTAACCTTCAGATGGGGTTAAACCCCCACCTGAAGCTAAGTCTACTTTATCTCGTTGAGAAAGGAAGAACAGTATGACAGTCGCAGCAATCGATTGGCGACAACGTAACATTTTAGTCGCCGATTTCGAGTTTACTACATTTAATGGTGCCTATGGCCGTCCCCGGGCCTTCTTCCCTGAAATCATTGAAGCCGGTGCCGTGCTATTAAATCCGCCAGGATATGAGTTCACCGAGCCATATCAAGTCTTTGTCAAGCCGCGGTACTTTCCAAAGCTGACGGAAGAGTGCAGAAATATCACCCTGATCAAACAGCAAGATGTGGATGGCGGTATATCGTTCGAAGCCATGCTGACCGCTATCGGCCAATATTATCAGCCTGGTGTTACGTTTTTTGCAGCTTGGGGCAATGCTGACCGCGACGTCATTCAAAATGCCTGCTTACGCTATAAACTTCCCTGCCCCTTCTGTTGGGATGACTATATCGACTTGGCGGAAGAATACAAATCGTTCTATGAATTAGAACGCCGTCACTCGTTAAAACACGCTCTTGAAGAACGGCAAATCGTTCAAAAGGGGCTCAGCCATTTAGCGCTCGATGATGCTCTCAACGCAGCCCAGGTCATGCTACGCATGATTGAAGAAGGCTGGATACCTGGCCGTAGCGCAAACGCGGTGAATTTGTAAAAGATACGAAAACACGATGAACACGAGCGGCACTATCGGTACACTAGTGGCAAAAAGTATCGTTATTATTCATTCGATTATCGTGTAGTGGCACTCGTGTCATCTCGTGGCGCTAGTGTTTCGTCCCTGCATAACAGGCCTTCAAAACGCCTGAATAATTATAAATAGCTTAAAGAAAAAAGGCCGGAGCTCCTGCTCCGGCCTAACGTACTATTCTTCTTGATTATCTTTGCGCTTCCGGTATGACTGGAAATCGACGATTTTGCGCTTCGCTTTTGCTACCGCTCTAGCGGCTGCGTCCAGTCCCGGCAAATCTGGGTTCTGGGTTCGCGCCGAGCTTAGCTCAGCTTCAGCTGCAGCAAAGTCGCCTTGGGAGATCAAGCAGCGTACAATCCCTAGTACAAAATCGGCATCCCCGGTGAAACTATCATTACCGATTTGATAGGTTTCCAGCGCTTTTCGTGTTTCGCCGCACTGTTCCAGCACAGATGCAGCATAAAAAAGATCATAGCGATTATCTTTGGGTAAACGGCGCGCCGCTTCATACGCCTTAGCAGCAGCGTCATGCCGGTTCTCCAGAGTCAGAAACGCATCTGCTTGATCAAGCAATTGATAGGCATCCCGTGTTTTGATCACAGTTATTTTTCGCAATACTTCCCAATATTCTTCATCGAACCCATAGTCTGTCAGCATATCCGCAATGTCCCAAAGCAGGCAGGTGTCTTCCGAATAGGTTTTCAGCACCGTATTTAACGCTTTCTGTCCGGCAACGGTATCGCCCCTGCCGAAGTAATAATCCGCCAACCAAAACAAGGCGTCTGGTCCGTCATATTCGTTTTTTTCTATCTGTTTAACATAATCACTTGCTAACTCCCAGTTCTCCAGATGAAGAGCGCAAGATAAAGCAGTCACAACGATGTCCTCGCCTGTCTCACCATCGGTAATTAGCTTGTGTAAGAGCGGCAAAGCCTCTCCATAACGACCTTCTTCCACCAGACGGCAGACATGAAGATATGTCGTTTGTTTAAAAAGTTCAAACCCGAACATGGCATACTCCTTACTGTTTCCGACACCTAATTTCTAGCATATCTATTCTACAATGTTATTGTATGGCTCGCAACTCAATTCAGGGTCTTGGGGGAATTATCGTGTGGAAAGTTAAGACCTTAATCATTGGCTTTGCCGCAGGCATAGTCAGTGGCTTAATTGGTATCGGCGGCGCAATCGTCATGGTCCCTGGCATGACTTACATCCTTGGCTTGACACAGCACATGGCCAGCGCCACATCATTGGCGGTGGTTATTCCCGGTGCTATTGTCAGCACTACAATTTATCACTCGTTCGGTCAGCTAGACCCGTCCCTCACAGTCCTGTTCGCCGTCGGTGGGGTTGTAGGCTCGTTTGTCGGATCGTCGCTAATGCCACATATACGGCCCATTGTCTTGAAACGAATTTGGGCAGTTGTCGCATTATTGATGGCTATAAAGATGGGAATGGAGTGATAGGCATGTCAACGGAAACTATTCTGATTGGTTTAGCAACCGGATTTTCAACTGGCATGCTGAGCGGACTGCTTGGTATTGGCGGCAGCGGCATTCTAGTTGTAGCCGCCGTTTCTTTCATGGGTTTAGCCCAGCATTCCGCTCAGGCAGCAGCAATTGCCGCAACCGTTCCCATTGCAATTATCGGCGTAATCAATTTGCATCGCAAAAGACTGGTAAATTACCAGGTTGCTATGTATCTAGCCGTTGGAATTGCAGTTGGCGGTGCAATTGGCGCCTACATCGCCAATGTAACACCCGGTCCGATCCTGAAAAAGCTGTTCAGTGCATTTTTCGGTTTGATGAGCCTGCAGATGCTGTGGGGCTCACGCAGAGATAAAGGCGATCCTGCCAACTCAAATACTAACAACTAGAAACGCTGGCATGCGAATCAGTTAGAACGAAACAATGCCTGAACATACGTTCATTAATAGTCGGAAAGCAGTAGCAATGCTTTCCGACTATTTTCATTTTGAGAAACCCATCCGAAAAAAAACATAACATTCCATGCTCTTTTGAACGAATTTGAAGTACCATAAATACTTTCGAAACATATTATGAATTAGAGCCACATTAATTAAAACAAAATTCAGGAGGTTTAAGTGATGAAAGAGAAAGAATGTAAGAAAGTGCATAAAGAATGTTGCTGTGATGAGGACGACATTTGTAAATGTCTGTGCGAACTTGAGAAAGAGCTTGAGTGTGTCAAAAAACAATGTGGACACAAGCACTTAACCCATGTAACAAAAGAAAAGGTTCTCATCTGCATAGTGTTACGTGAGATTGACAAGCTGGAGAGAAAACTGGATAAGATCCTGCGCGAGCTTGACTGCGGTTTTAGCACCGACTGCTGCAGCGATAGCAACAGCGACAGCGACTGCGATTAACTCGGTATTCTAGCCTGCAATTTCGCCTCCACTATACCCAATTAATCCCCCCAAAAAGCCATGCCTTTCATAAGAAGGCGTGGCTTTTTTTTGGGGGGCGACGGCCTTCCACGCATGGGGGATACTAGTAGTCCGCCAAGCCCAAATCCACAGTGTTCTTGGCGCGATATTTCCCGCCCAACTGCGTTGTCGTCACCTTACAGATTGCCGATCTGCGCGGCTCCTCCGCCTTGCTGGACGAAAATCTCGCGCAATTCATCCTATGGCTTTAGACTTGGTGGACTACTAGGACAACATTTTTGATACTTCGGCAGCAACACTTTCCCAATCGGGAAGGTTTAAACAAGATTTACAACCTCGCAAACATTCCGCCTGAATCCAAGTGTCAGTCCACCAACACGGACGGCACTGTCTTCTCGTAACCACTCGCGTATCCGGATAAGCAAAGCAAGTTGCTGAAGTTGAGGCGAATATTACCACAGCAGGCGCTCCCGCAGCCTTAGAAAGATGAAACAGCCCGCCCTCAATGCCAATATAACCTTTCGACAATTTGAGATAACCAGCTGCTTGTCTCGGGGTCGTCTTTCCCCGCAAATCCATAACCCTTGGATGCAGCAGTTCTTCTGTTGCCGGGCCAAGTTGGACAGGAATAATCCCCCGCAGATGCAGCCAATTGATCAATTGACTCCATCCTTCTGCCGACCATCGTTTTAGTGCCCCTTGAGCGCTGCCTGCGCTATCACAAACGATCACATAGTCGCCTGGGATTTTTTCCGGCACCTCATCCGGGTTAATATACACATCGTTGCAGTTGGCATATTGTTCAAGGCCAAGAGAATACAGCATCAGGTCGCAAACATGCATATTGAATTCATCAAGCCGTGTTCCGGACTGGGGAAAATGCTGATAATACCATATAGTATTCCAAAAAAAGTCAGAATTCTGCCATGTTCCATAAGCACAACTAACATAATACAAATCAAATACGTTTTCTGTAAGCCCTATCACGCTGCCGATCAATTCAAGTCCATTTCTGTACCGTAATTCAATGGCCGCATCAATATAGGGATGTTGGTCAAATAGCGAACTATTGTCGCCAACAACAGCAATAATCGGCCGGTTCGGCTCCTTAGTTTTTAAGGCTTTGGCAACTGCGGTCATTTGCACGCAGTCACCTAATCCGCCTGTTTTGACCAAGAGGCTGGTTGAGTCCGGGAAATTACGCTGCCGGAGCAATTGTTTCACACTCGTTCTAAAGCAATTAGATAGCGGTGCGTTGGGCCACAGTTGCGACAAGTTTGCAACCCGAACCTGCCGGGGTTTCTCATCTCTCGCTAAATAGTATAAATTTGCCGCCTCATCGCTTACTAAGACGGATCGAATGATTTCAGGCCTTGGTGTGCCGGTTTCTAAACGATACACATAGGTTGCCAGTCCCGCCGGGTCAGGATCTCTATCTAAACATTCGCGATATATTTCAGTGACGAAGACATCTTCATCCGTAATCTCCATGAGCTCCCGCAAGATCCCCATGCATTTTTGAGATGTCACACTTTGAGCAAGTCCGGCAAACCTGTTGCCTTGAATTATCATTTTGTATAAATCTGTTCTTGACATGCCAGTACGTAAAGCTTTAGAGAACACGATGAACTCCTGCTGTTCTGGATTGCAGCCCAGCAGTTCCCGATATAGCACTGTTATAAAATCATGTTCATCTATCCCCAAAATATATACTAGTGTATTTGCAATGCTGCAGCGAAGCTTATTGCCCTGCTCCAGCTGTGCTTGGGAAAGCCTTATCATCATCTCCTCACTTAGCATTAGGTCTTGTAATACATCCGCCTTCGACGCTCCCGCATGCAGCAAATCTACACCGTGTTGAATCTGCGTCAGCTTGGGTTCCATGCCAAACAGGACGGTGTAAAGCCGTTTCACAAATTCATAATCGTTTTTACACATTACTTCCTGCAGTGATTCAATTACACTCAATCTAGGCACCCCAGCCAGTAGTTGCTCAAATGCAGGACTTATTACGATATTTTTTAATACGTCAATTCTTGCCCCTCCGGCAAGCAAGTCATTCACTAATACTGTTAAATCTTCACCATCCAATTGACGATTTAAAAACTGCCTATACACTCCAACAGCGAAAGTTTGATGATCTGCTGTAAATAGCTGTTGAAGGGCGTGAAAAATTCGCATTCTACCTCTCCTTACAAGCAAGGCTTAAGAAATAGCTAGGTGGAGGTAACCTCCTGTCTTATCCATACAAGTGTAGTACTCGGTTATCGCGTCTTCTAAAGAGTGAAATCCACCATCATAGCCAACTGCTAATAGTCGGGCAACATCCGCCTCGGTGAAATTTTGATATTTGTCTTTTAAAATTGAGGGGAATTCTATGTACTGAATGTATCCTTTGGAAAAATAATTGATCACTGCCTGAGCTACTTCATTAAAACTGTGCGCTTTACTGGTTCCACAGTTATAGATGCCGCTTTGCCCACCATTGTTATAAAACCAAAGGTTTATCTTAACCACATCTTTTACATAAATGAAATCCCTTTTCTGTTCACCGTCACAACAGCCATCGGCGCCTTTGAACAGTTTTATATATCCATTATCTTTCATCTGGTTGTATAGTTGATAAAAGATCGAAGTCATTCTTCCCTTATGTTGTTCTTGGGGGCCAAACACATTGAAATACCTTAAGCCTACAACCAAGCTGTTCACTTGGGGTAGTAATTGACGAACATACCGGTCAAACGACAATTTAGAAAAGGCATAAGTGTTCAGTGCAGATTCGCAGGCTTCCTCTTCCCGAAAGCCATTTTGGCCGCTGCCATAAGTAGAAGCGGATGAAGCATAGAGAAACGGGATGCGCCGCTTCAGGCAATAGTGTAATAACTTCTTACTGTATTCATAGTTTGTTGCCATCATAAAGTTACCATCGTATTCCATAGTATCTGAACAAGCACCTTGATGAAACAATGCTTGAATATTTATCGAGTCATAAGCGCCTGCTTCCAGGGATCTAACAAATTCATCCTTATGGCAATAATCAAAATAGCGCAGCCCAACCAAGTTCTTGAATTTGTTGTTTGCTCCCAGGTCATCTACGATAAGGATATCTGTGTGTCCTTCTGCATTCAAACCATTTACTAAATTGCTGCCGATAAAGCCCGCACCACCAGTAACGATAATCATTGATGCGCCACCTCCTGCCAGTTCAAATTTGTTCCCCGTTTAGCACACACTGCCTCTAACAATTCTCGGGCATGAATAGCGTATGTTCCTACCTTTCCGATAACGATTGATGCGGCAAGGTTAGCCAGTAGAATTGCATCGATCTTTTCAATTCCGCCAAATAGTGCAGCACCCATGGTGGCAATAACAGTATCTCCTGCTCCGGAGACATCAAAGACGTCCTGGCAGAGGGCAGGAACATGGATTGTTTTGTCACCAGTCACAAGACTCAACCCTTTTTCAGACCGAGTCAATATTAGGCTATCAATATTGAATCGGTTTTTTACTCTAACTCCCGCTCTCTCTACTGCGTTGTTCTCATTTACTACCCTTTTACACAGCACGTCTTCCAATTCTTTTATGTTTGGTTTAATATATGGCGCCCCGGCATACTTTTTCCAGTTCGCCCCCTTCGGATCAACAAGAACCGGAATATGCCTTGCCGCCGCTTGCGCGATAGCAAATTTACAGACAGCAGTAGTGCATACCCCTTTCGCATAGTCAGATATGATTATGCCATCCAATCCCCGCTCTAGCTCTGTTTCGATATAAGTATTTATCCGTTGTTCCGTTTTTCGACTGATGGCTCTCGTTGTCTCAAAATCCAACCGGAGCATTTGCTGCTGACCGCTGATAACTCGAAGTTTCGTGGTGGTAGGTCGATCATCAATTATCAACCCTGCTTCATCCATTCCTGTATCTTTCATGATGGACAACAGCCTTTTCCGGTTGTCATCTCCCCCAACTACGCCAACAAGTTTCACTCCGCATCCTAACTGCAAGAGGTTTAGCGCCACATTGGCTGCTCCGCCCAAAATATCCCGCTCTCCCTTAACCGACACCACCGGAATCGGGGCTTCGGGAGAAATTCGCCGGACATCGCCGGAATAGTACCGATCCAGCATGACATCTCCCACTACCAAGACACGAATACTTCTCGCCTTGTGCTCTAAAAACGTTATTACGGTATCACAGTTTTTAAACATTCTGGTAAATCCTCTTGATCAATATATTCACAAACGATATGTCCGATTAAAATATGGGCTTCTTGTATCCGGGCGGTTATACCTGTGGGAACAACAATACAGATATCGCACAACCCCTGCAGTCTTCCGCCATTGTCTCCAGTTAGACCGACTGTTACGGCACCTTTTGCTTTGGCTGTTTCGATAGCCTTCACCACATTCGGACTTTTCCCTGATGTAGATAACCCCACAACCACATCACCGGAATTGACCAACGCCTCTACCTGACGGGAAAAGATGTTCTCAAAGCCATAGTCGTTGCCGATAGCAGTCAATATTGATGTATCAGTATTCAAAGCGACCGCCGGCAGACCTCGGCGTTCTTTAACAAACCTGCCGACGAACTCAGACGCCAAATGCTGACTATCGGCAGCACTACCTCCATTTCCCATGAAAAACAACGTATTGCCGCTTTGCAGTGCTTTTTGGCAGACTTGGGCAAATTCTTGAATACCCTTCAAATTATGTGCTTGTAGCTGTTCAATCACTGAAAGATGGGACTGGACCAGTTGATAAATATCCACTTTTTTCACCACTCTTACGGTTTCGGTTGTTACTACATGTTGCATTATATTCGAGCAATACAAAACGGGTAATATATAGTCAAATAAACAGTAAGGCCTCAGCCGTCTACTAATAAGGGCTAAGGCTATTTTTGCCTGTTCTCCTATAATCGTGTAGAGGGCAAATGACCAAAAATAAATATAGTGTTTTTCTCCCAGCATTTTAAGCGTGCTATCATTGTGGATACATTCGAATTGCAGCCAATAAAGTAATCACACTTGGCAGCCAGATATACATCCACAACTGTTTCCATTGCCATTGCCTGTTTATCATTCTCATTTCTCGCCAAGTAGTGTACACCGTAAGACCCAACGGCTCTAGTACATTCAGTGTATAAAACTCTGTCACCGTATACTTGTTTAAACTCATTCAGAATAAATTCACTATCTGTTAACAAAAACAGCTGCATCGCGGGGTACACCGAACAAATCTGGTCAATGGCACGAAAGTACTCTTCGTTATTCTCACGCAACTTAATCACTGATTCGGTTCGATCTCCACCTCTTACATGAACTGCGATAAGATTATGTCCTCGCATATGTTGTTCATAAAACTCCTGTATGCGCGTAGCAAGATAAGGCTGGAGCTTTATATATTTATTTATGATATACCGATAGATATCTATAGAAGCGCAGTCATGCTGACAATGTTGCCGGGGAATCCAAGGCAGTAAAACATCAACAAAAATGTGGATATCACTAACAATGACGTCCTCAGACCGCCCGAGAAAATCAACTCCCCATGACTCCGAACGGTAGCGGCTAAGCTTCGCCTGGCGATCATAATGCAACAAGTTGTCTCGCTTCCAGATATCGGGGTAATAATCAAGCCCCTCTTTTAGCACATCGCTGATTGAGTACTTAGAGATAGGCTGAAAAAACTTAGTAAATATTTCTTCTTCATCGCCATTACTATATAGGCTTTCAGGCCCCCAATACACTATCGGTTCTCGTTCCAATACTTCGGCCCAGAGGATTTGCCCTAATACGTGCTCAAAGTCGGACCAAAAACCGCTTCCCCAAGCTTTAATCAGAAGAAACTTGGGCTGGCCGCTTTTGCTCGGCCTAGATGGTTGAGAATTGGCCATGGCCTTCGCGAAGTATTCAATTGTTAGATCTGTTCTTCCCACTCGTTGCGCGATCAAACTTAGAATAACGTAAGCCCAACCATTCTCCGTATTTTTTTTCAATGCTTGGCGACAGAGAGAATCTGCCTGCGGCAGTTGATCTGTCCAGTAATAGCGCAGAGCATGGGCGAATTGCAGCGCATCAGTCGCATCATCATCGTGTCCCAGAAAGTAACTAGCTAGTGCGCTTATGGGATGATCCCCCAGTATACTTCTATATACCTGTTCGGCCTGTTCATATTGCCCACCTTGCAAAAGCAGGAACGCATTTGCCGCATGTTGACACAGGCTTTTTCTGATACTTTCCGTGTGGCGCAGATATTGCTCCGCTTGAGCAAAATCAGGTTGCCACTGCAACGCCTGCTTAAATTTACTTATCGCTTTCTCATACCGTCCTTGGTTGGTATAAAGCACTCCAAATTCAAAGGCAACTGCGGCATTTTGGGGTACAAGTTCCGCAACCTTTTCGTAGAAACGAGCCCCTTCTTCTAGAGAGCCTTTCTTCATCAACGTTCTGGCCAGTAGCCATAAAGAGGCGCTATTCCCAGGAATAACCGCAACCAAATGGCGGAAACATTTCTCCGCCTCATCCAGATTATCCGCTTGAAAAAGAGCCTGCCCGAGGTGAAAAAGTGCGGTCAGATCTCCGGGATTTTGCTGCAGGTATTTCATGTAGCATTTTGCCGCTTCTTCAAATTTACCGCTTCCGAATAACGTATTCCCCAATACAAGGAGGTTTGTGCTATCTGAATCCATAAGGCTTTAACTCCTCCCCGATGACAACTCAGTTCTTGCAACTGGTTCTTCGCAGATTATTATATGTTGGCAGTATCAAACGGTTACGCATGTACCCGTTCTGCTTTCTTCTGTAAGTCGTCATAAGAAAACACCAAAGTGCCTATTTTTATCCGATTTGCCATATCCCGTTCCTTCACCCCGATAAGCAACTCTACATATAATGGTAATGGAATACATGAAAGGGAGGGAGAAATATTGGACGAAAGCAACATTCGATACGGCAAACCTGATAAGACCGACAAAAGCAGTAAGACCGGCAAAACCGATAGAAGCAGCTGCACAATGAGCCATGGCAACTGCTTTAGCTGCTGCGAATTTCCATGCGATTGCTGCGATCCGAACATTATAGAACTTGTCAACTGTTTCAAGCAGCTTAAAGATGTTACAAAGTGCGTATTAGACTGCCTGGATGAAAAGCCTAGTGTCTGTAAGGCAGAGCGCGTCGCGGTCTGCATCCTGTTAAATGAGATTCGGTTTATCGAAGATTTTATCAACAACAGCACCTTCGGGTTGCCGGAAATCAAAAATGAGATCCGATTTATCGAAAGATTTATCAACAACACTACCTTTGGTTTACCAGAAATCAAAAATGAGATCCGATTCATCGAAAGTTTTATCAACAATACTACCTTTGGCTTGCCAGAAATCAAAAATGAGATCAAGTTCATCGAAAGTTTTATCAACAACACTATCTTCGGCTTGCCGGAAATTAAAAATGAGATTATCGAAATCAACATCACTAGCACTGCCATTCTGAACGAAGTAATTATTATCAACGAAGTAGTTAACTCTATCAAAAACACGTGCAATTTCTGTGAATTTCTGACAAATATCAACGAAGTTGTTGTTGACATTAACAACACGGTCAACAATGGTACCAAAGGTATCTTTGAAATCAAGAATGAAATTATTGACATCAATCGCATTGTCACCGCAATCAACAACACCGTCAACAATGGCACAAAAGGCGTCTTCGAAATTAAGAATGAGATCATCGACCTAAATGAGATCATTACCACCATCAACAACACCATTAACAATAAAACCTCCGGCCATCAACAACACCGTCAACAACGGCACTAAAGGCATCTTCGAAATCAAAAATGAGATCATCGACATCAACAAAATTGTCACCGCCATCAACAACACAGTTAATAACGGCAACAAAGGCGTCTTCGAAATCAAAAACGAGATCATTGACATCAATAGCATTGTCGTCGCTATTAACCAATCGGTCAACAACAAGTTCTTTGGCCTCAACGGGTCAACAATGGAGAGAAAGGCATCTTCGAAATCAAAAATGAGATCATCGACATCAACAAGATTGTCACCGCCATCAACAACACAGTTAATAACGGCAATAAAGGCGTCTTCGAAATCAAAAATGAGATCATCGACATCAACAAAATTATCACCGCCATCAACAACACAGTTAATAATGGCAACAAAGGCGTCTTCGAAATCAAAAACGAGATCATTGACATCAATAGCATTGTCGTCGCTATTAACCAATCGGTCAATAACAAGTTCTTTGGCCTCAACGAGATTAAGAACGAGATCATCCAGATCAACGAAGCCATAAACGACCTATTTGAGGCCATCAACAATATTAATGTCAGCGGTGGCTGCCTCAATGACGTTATCATCGCCATTAACAACACGGTCAACAATGGAGAGAAAGGCGTCTTCGAGATTAAAAATGAAATCATTGACATCAACAAAATTATCACCGCCATCAACAATACAGTTAATAACGGCAACAAAGGCGTCTTCGAAATCAAAAATGAAATCATTGACATCAACAAAATTATCACCGCCATCAACAACACAGTTAATAACGGCAACAAAGGCGTCTTCGAAATCAAAAATGAAATCATTGACATCAACAAGATCATCGTCGCCATCAACAACTCGGTCAACAATGAGTTCTTTGGTCTCAACGAGATTAAGAACGAAATCATCGATATCAACACCGTCGTCGTCGCCATTAACAATACGGTTAACAATGGCACTAAAGGCATCTTCGAAATCAAAAATGAAATCATTGACATCAACAAGATCGTCGTCGCCATCAACAGCTCGGTTAATAACAAGTTCTTCGGCCTCGAAGAGATTAAGAATGAGATCATTGACATCAACGAAACAATCCAGATTATCAATAATAATACTAAAAAATGTGACTTTTCAGGTACGTTAACAACCGGGCCAATATTCTTACCTCGTTCCGATAGCACGACTATACTCGTAAAAGTTCTGAACAACAATGCAGCTAACCGTCCTGTAACAATCCAAGCGTACAATATCACGTCACCAACTATTACAAAATCTAGTTTCGGCAACAGGTCATTCACAGTTCGAACTTGTACTGCGAACGAGGTCGAGTTCACCAATATCCCTAGACAATACGAAATCCAAATTTCTGGCGTCATCCCTGGTATATACGTCTTCACTACAACCTCAAACGACACCGATGAAAGAAATACTACCGCCGCAACTCTCCGTCATAGTGAATGGGTACCGCAGTGTGGCAACGGCCCTTGCAACCTCTGACCTTAAGCTTAACCCCCGGGAAACCGGGGGTTTTTCTTTATCGGCTGCGTGCTTACGGCAGACCCAAGGGGCTGTCCCCAAAGCATTCGTTCCAAATTAACAATCCACTTCTCTACCATTCCGACATGAAAAAGCGCAAGCTGGCACCACTTAAGGTGTATTGGCCTGCGCTTTTCTGTCGGTATCTCCGCTATTGAATTCTCGACTATGCTTCTATTAGGACCAAAGTCATTATCGGATTCAAAATAACGATATCCCTCTTATCGGGACTACTACTTCGGCTCCGCCGATAGCTGCAGGTATGCCAAAACCAGGGTTACCCACTGTGTCATTGAGGGCCAGTATTTGCAAGAACGCTGGAAAGGTATTAAATACCTCGTGCCAGAAGTCAACATTCAGGTCAGTGGTGATACCGACAGCCGTGCCCGCCGGTGTTGGTGCAATAGTGTTGTAATTAAGGCCGCTGGTAGTTGTGATGCTCCCTACTCCCCCCAGATAGGCAAATTGAGTGGTTAAGCCAGTTTGGGAAAATCCCAGAAGGCCGCCGCCTGAGTTTATAAAATTGGCGATGTCAGTCTGCCTGGTGTTTAATGAAAGGTTTTCCAATTCAGTGAGTCCCCCGGAAGGTGTTTGAGGTTCACTGCTGACAACTGCGAGCATTAAGAAGCTTGAGAAGGGCTGGGTGGCGATTGCTGCCGCTCCATTCACATAAGTCACGGGAACACCGATAGCTGTAGAAATCGTGTCCCAAAAGTCAGTCACATTATCGACAGGAGGGGTGGTATCCTTTCCGCCGCCGATAACCAGTATACCTGAGCCAGCTTTGGTCACATCGCTTAAAATGCTGTTTACAATGTTTTCATATACTGTGATTGGCCCATGGCCGCCAGGACCTCCATCTTCAGCATCAATTCCCATTAAAATAAGTGGTCCGCCCATGTTTGGGTGCCTCCTTAATAAATTATTTTTCGTTATGCTGTTTTGCTGACATCTTTGTTTTACTCATGTTATATTATGTAAGCGAATAAACTTATGTGAGAGATTTCCATAGCAATACTAACCGTTTAAATTCCAGTTTTGCAATTTTGTTATATCAACAAAAACCTTCCTAATACGCTCCTGTGAAAAACTTGGATTGAAAAGAGATATATAACGACATATCTCTCTCTCTGAAATTCTTATAGGCTCAAAAAGAGCCCGCGCTTTTAGCACCGGTTCAATTTCCCGTATATCTTGTTCGCTTAATAGATGCGTCCAGTAATTATCTTTCGCGAAACTAATCATACTGTAAAGCTTAATGCTTTCAATATTTGTTGTCCTTTGACTTGCGACATTTATAATACCTTGTCCTTGAATCTGGTTTGAAGCCAAAATGATTAGCGAGCATAATTTCTCTCTCAAGTCCATTAGCGTGCCATACCAAAGGTCTTGAGGGTTACCATGAAGTAGTTCCTGAAAATTTATGCTATTGTGTTTTAAACTAACATACTCGATAGCAAGTTTATTATAAAGCTCCTTTATACAGCTTAACTGGCTGTGGCTAATCTGGCATGCTACTAGCCTACTCCCTAGTCCCTTAATAAAGCTTTTGATAAATGCCTCGATATCATCAAGATGGGAGAACTTGTCGGCCTGCTGAATGATAGTCCTAGGGGATAATCCTTGTATGGGCCCTTGCCCCAAATATGTCGCCATGTTTTTTACTGCATGGCATGGATCTACCCCTAACTCGTAAACAACTTCAATAACATTAAAGTTGCAAGTATCAAATAATATAAGATCTACTTCTACGCCTGCGCGGTTGCTGGCACTGTTAACGGCTTCCACAAGTCCTGGAATGCCCATTATATAGGGCGCAAGCTGACTATAGTCGGTCATTGTCCCGAGATATTGCCAGCTATGTCCGCCAACAATAATCATGTATTTTTCCGCCGGGAAACTTTCAAAAGCCCAGGCGAGAAAGTCTGAGAGTGATGCGGGGTGAGCCATATTGATCTTCCCTAGTTCATCGTGTAGTATGAGCTGGTTTCCTAGAAGAGAATACCGCCTTACGCCCTCCCATTCTTCATGCGGTTCAGGGGGCTGTGTTTCCCCTCGAATAATCCTTGCAAGTTCATAGTCCTCTCGCCCGATCTGCAAGACAACATGAAGATTTCGAGCTTCCCCCGTCATTGCAATTTCGTTCATAGCGAAGCGCATTTCAGGTTCGAGCTCATTATTACCGTTAGCATAGAAAAGGACAGCCCACTTTTTGAGTGACGACAGATTCATCTAACCCACGTTCCTTTAGACGAAGCTTGCTTAATCAATATGCTTCTTCCCCTATTTCGTTCTCGTCCATAACTATTACTCAGTGCATACTATGTCTTCTATCCAGCTTCGTAAACATTTTGGTTTAGTTTACTATATTCATATTACTCGTTTATTGCTACTTAACGAGATACGCCTGTGTATGTCTTCAGCACTGCCTCACAAGGCGGATCCGATCAAATAGCTGTTAGCACCTTCCACCATAGCGACTAGGTGCCGGAACTCGGTAACGCTCCCTGCCACAACACGATTTAGCACTCTGACCCCCCGGAAAAACCGGGGGTTTTTCTTTTGCCAGGCACACCATCCCGCTCACAAAATACAATATATAAGTGAGCCTTGGCTTTTGGAAGGGAGCATTCCCTGCCACAAACCTTAGAGCGAACTTAGACTGAGGCTCGAAATCTATGATTTCGCTAAGCCAAAGGCTCCCTTTAGGGAATCCGAGCTGCAGCCTGTTTTCAGAAATGGGGGTTTATGCGTGGACGCAAACAATACGGTGCAGTCAATACTATCTGAATCAGAATTGCAATGCGCCGAAAGTTTTTTTGAACAAGTTAAGAAACTTGGTTGGGAACAGACAAAAGAGCACCTAAAACAGTTTTTAGAGAGCAACGAATTAAAGAGCGAAGAGGAAAAAAACGTATTTGTCGATCTATTAATCACTTCTTGCATTCGGTCATTTCAACCTAGTAGAGACGCGACGCCCTTCTGGGACATCGTAGGTCTATGGTTGGATCAGCGGAAACTGCCTCAGCGTGTGAGTGCCCTCTCTCAGAAGGAACTCACCGTCCTCACTCTAACTTGTACAAATCTGCGCGAGAAACTGAAGCAGGTCTTCGCCTGTTGCGCTCTTTCCGGGGTAGATTTAAACGACTCCCAACAGTGGACAGTGATCGCGCTATGGCGCCTCCTATTCCTGAATCCCTTCTCCACTACAAATTCATACACGCCAGCGCTTTCCAAAGACACTGTAGAGTTGTTTAAGGGAATGGGCTATCCCGGCTTCTTGATAGCGAGTATGTACTATCCTTTCTGTGCTGACGAAATTACCATTGACATGGAAAGTTTATGGGATTCTGAACTACCGGTGTGCTATAAGGCTGTTATTACGTTCTGGTTCCTGGCTACTCCGTACTTCCAGGTAAACGACCGGCATCGTCGCAAATTGACTCAGAACATAACACCCATATGCAATGCACTGAAAAACCATTCAGAGGGATTATCAACTAAACTATTTATCACCTTTGTCGAAGAAGCCATGACAGCCTTCTGGCGAGTCAGTTATTCCGGCGGTAACAATGTCGCTGCCCTGTCTTCTTTTGGCGACTTTATCGCATTCCAAATGTCGAAATTATGCTCCTGGGATAACAAAATGGATCGCCGGAAAGTGCGAAATCCCGGTGAAAAGATCAAAGTTGGCTACATTTCGCGCAACTTCCACCGACAGGCAGTTAGTTTCTATATGGTAAACCGGGTTATTCACCACGACCCTAACCAATTCGATGTTCATGTATTTGTCGTTGGCGAATACCACGACGTATTGACCGATCTATTTGAGCAAAACGCCGAACACTTTCAGCACTTTCCAAATATCCTGGATTTCGCCACCATCATTCGCGCCATCCTCAGTAGTGATTTGGATATTCTGATCTACGCCGACATCGGCATGGATCCTATTACCTATATGCTATCCGGACTGCAGCTGGCGCCAGTACAATGCGCTTTGGTCGGACACGGAACAACCACCGGAATGCCGACAATTCAGTACTATCTCAGTGGAGACTTTGAAGCCACCCACGCGCAGGTTCAGTACAGGGAGCGGCTGATTCGTTTACCAAACCTAGGCGCCGCCCAACACCTCGCTGGGCAACCGGAAGAAGTGATTACCAGGGCCGAGTTAGGCATTCCCGAGGACGCAGTTGTGTTCATTTCGTGCGCCAACGGCATTAAACATGGAGTAGAACGCGACGCCCTGTTAGTTAAAATACTGCAAAGAGTACCCAATGCTTGGATTATACTAAAACCATTTGCCAGTCGCTCAGGAATGGATCACTACCTCGCTCAGCGAGTAAAAGCTGCGGCTAACTCGGCTGGGGTAGAAGACCGGCTGTTGATCGTCTCTCCTGTTTCACATCCTGCGAGCGTTATGGGGTTATTAAAAATCGCCGATATTCAGCTCGACACCTACCCTTATGGCGGCTGGACGACCAACTTGGAGGCTCTATACTGTGGCCTATCTATCGTAACCCAAGAAGGCGAACTTAGTCGCAGCCGCTGGGGAGCAGCCATGCTTCGATCATTAGGCGTCTCAGAAGGCATAGCACATACACCCGATCAATACGTTGACTGGTCTGTAAAGCTTGCCGAGGATGGTTCGCTGCGGCAGGAAATCTGTGAGAAAATCAAGACCAAAGTAGTTGCTACTTTATTTAACGGACCGGAAGCGCAAAAGTCCTACGAAAATGAATTGCTGAAAATCTACCGGGAAACAGCAAAAATAGCTCCAGTTCCTAACTCTACGACTGAAGTCATTTCGCGAAAACCTATAACGATCCTCACCTCCCTCATGCCGGGAAACGAGGAGAATCAGCGAACTGCCATCGCAACTTGGAAACAGCAGGGATTCCATGTTGTTTCCATTAACTGCGCCGAAGAACGTTATCAATTAGCGACAAAGTTTCCTGATATTACATTTGTAACAGCACACCGTGACGGTCGGGCAAAGTGGGGAAAGCCATATGTGTATTTTGATGACCTGATTACCTATTTTCGTCACTCAGACTACCCCATCTGCGGGATTGTCAATTCTGACATTTGTCTATGGAAAGAAAATCTGCTTCAAAGTGTTACTGAAGCAGCTGAAAACTCCTTTTTATTTGGTTCCCGCATTGATGTAGATTCTCTGTCTTCGACGCAAGGCAACATGTATCACGCCGGATTTGATTACTTTTTCTTTGACAGACGAGTACTAGATCTTTACCCGCCTGAGGAGTTTTGCCTTGGACTGCCATGGTGGGATTATTGGGCAGCACTGCTACCGTTAATAGGTCCGGATAAAGTGCCATGCAAACGAGTTAACACACCAATCGCGTTGCATGTTAAGCATCCGGCAAATTGGGATATTCAATCGTGGCTGGAGATGGGAACCACCTTAGGCAAATATCTACGCCCGCCATTTACCCTTTCTCAGGAAACTATGCCGCGATTCTTGAGCGAAACAGTGACTATTATTCATAAACTGTCTCAGCCTGTAGCCTTATAAAAGGCTGTTGTGAAACAACAGCTTCCTACAAGAACTGAGACTAGTTGAAAAAGCTCCAGCTGCTAGGCATACCCCTCGCGGGTGCAACGGCACGAACGCCATGCCATCCTTGGCGCGTTCGGCACTAGCGCATCCATGCGCGTCGCAGATGGAGGTTTTGCAACGGTCTCATAGGAGGACTAGGATGATTACCTCACTACGAGTCGGCATCGCGGCAGTCGGCGGTTCCGGCTGGACCGGTGGTCTTACCACAGTTGAACTGCTGGTTAGAGCCGTTCGCTCCCTGCCGGTCATTGAACAGCCAAAATTACTGCTGGTCGCCACTGACCGGACCCTTCCCGATTGGCCTCTTTATATACCCTTCGCCGATTTATTTGATAACCTTTTATTCTGTGGGCAAAACATCGCCGCTGCGCAGCAGATAATTCCCAGCGCCATTTTAGTACCCACAGATGACCTCTTCACACACATCGACTTTTATTTTCCGGTCAATTCAGATGTTTGGCCAGGCCTCTGCGCTGCATCCTGGATTCCGGATTTTCAGCATCGTTTTTTGCCTGACCTGTTCTCAGCCAGCGAACTCGCCTGGCGGGATGCTGCCTTTGCGCGCATTGCCGCCGAAGCGCGTCTGATTGTCCTGAAGAGTCTGACGGTCGAAGACGACTTTCGTCGCTTTTATCCAGACTCAACGGCAAAAACCCGAGTATTACGTTACAGCGTCGATCCTCCGGCAGATTGGCTCTCGTCTGATCCGGCCGCAATACAGGCCAAGTATAACCTGCCGGATAAATTTGTTCTCTGTTCGAATCAATTCTGGCAACACAAAAATCACATTGTTTTGTTCCAGGCGATTGCCTTATTGAAGCAGGCCGGCTTATCCATCCCTGTCGTGTGCACCGGTCCAACGCACGATTATCGGCGTCCTGATTATTTTCGCCTGTTGCAGCACTGTATCGGCGAACTTGGTATTTCTGATCAAATCCATATACTGGGTATAATTCCGCGTGTCGACCAAATTCAGTTGCTGCGCCGCTGTCTTTTAGCCGTCCAGCCGTCTCTGTTTGAGGGTCTAAGCCTGATAGTCTGCGAGACCCGTGCACTCGGCAAACCGATTATATTATCAGATTTGGCAGTTCACGCAGAGCATGAATATGGTGTCTTATTTGATAAAGATAGCCCACGTGACCTCGCTGTCAAAATGGCGAGCATGCTGGCAAATGCGAATCCTGGTCCCGACTCAGCCAAGGAATCAGCCGCCAAAGCAGAAGCAGCATCACGGGTTCGCCGTTTCGGCCGCTGTTTTTGTGAGCTGGCGCTTGAAGCCAGATCTCTATTTAATTTAGACCGCTTTTTGCAGCGAAAATGATGGAGAACGGGGGAGATAGCGCAAAGCGCGCAAAGAACGCAAGCGACGCAAAGAAATAATATTGTTGTCTCGCTTTGTGATCACTTTAACCGTTCTTTGTGCTAACGCATCTCCAAAACTCTAAACATTTTAAGAAAAGCCGCTGGTGCGGTCTTTTTGTTCACCACTGTATAATGAAAGGAGTCTCTAATTGTGAAGAGAGCCTTAATTACCGGAATAACCGGGCAGGATGGAGCGTACCTAGCTAAGTTCCTGCTCGAAAAAGGATACGAAGTACATGGAATTAAACGTCGTTCCTCATTGTTTAATACCCAGAGAATTGATTCACTGTACCTTGACCCTCACGCTACGGGGGCAAGACTTTTCCTCCATTATGGAGACCTGACCGATACCGCCAATCTGATCAATATTTTGGCACAAACGCGCCCGGATGAAGTGTATAATTTAGGGGCGCAAAGTCATGTCAAAGTCTCCTTCGAATCTGCGGAGTATACGTCAAATACCAATGCATTGGGTGCGCTACGTTTGCTGGAAGCTATTCGCATACTTGACCTAACCAAAGTGACTCGCTATTACCAAGCCTCAACCAGCGAAATGTTTGGCTTGGTCCAAGAAATCCCGCAAAAGGAATCTACCCCTTTTTACCCCCGCAGCCCTTATGCGGTGGCAAAACTGTTCGCCCACTGGATTACGATCAATTATCGCGAATCCTATAATATGTTTGCCTGCAATGGCATTCTCTTTAATCACGAGTCACCGCTAAGAGGAGAAACCTTTGTCACGCGCAAGATCACGCAGGGAGTCGCCCGAATCAAGCTTGGGCTTCAAGAATGCCTGTATCTTGGTAATCTAAACGCAGAACGCGACTGGGGCTTTGCCGGCGACTATGTCCAGGCAATGTGGCTGATGCTGCAGCAGGAAAAACCAGATGATTTTGTTATTGGTACAGGCGAAACACATTCAGTCCGAGAATTCGTTGAAATGGCTTTTGCCGGTGTGGGTTGCCACATTGTTTGGCAGGGAAATGGGCTTGCTGAGCAAGGTATTGACGCCAAAACCGACAAAGTCGTTGTCCGAGTTGACCCAGTCTATTTTCGTCCTTCAGAAGTCGACTATCTATTAGCTAAGCCATTGAAAGCGATGGAAACGCTTGGATGGAGACCGACAGTGAGCTTCAGTGAATTAGTCGCAATGATGGTATCTGAAGACCTTCACAACGCAGAGAAGGAACAGCTACTGAAATTCAATGGATAAGCGGCTGTTCTCAGGCTAAAACTAGGATGTGCTACATTCACACTGACAGGTGGTAATAATGAAACCAAAGCTGATTCTACTCCTAGTTGTAGTCATTCTGATAAGCGCTTGCACGTTGCAGAACGCTCCACAAAAGAAACCAACGGAAAACTCCGTCCCTCATACCCAGGCATCAGACGAAACAGATAGGCAAGTTAGTAGAATAAGCCGCGACACTGAAGCCTTTAACGGCAAAGCCGGATTATTTGCAAAAAATTTAAATACTGGTAAAAGCATTGGCATCCATGAACATCAGATTTTTCCTACCGCCTCGACCCACAAACTTATGGTCGCACTGGCAACTTATAAATATCTATATTCAGAAGTCTCCCCTGACAAAAAGAAGCAATATGACCTTTACATCAAGAATATGATGCAAGTTAGCTACAACCCGGCTTTCTACCGAATGGTAAGGGAACTAGATTCCCGCAGGCCTGAGGCACTAAGTCAGGTGCTCAAAGATTTACAGTTAAAGAATACCTGGATTTACAGCGAAGAAGCATTCCGCAAATACGGCTATCACAGTGTTACTACTCCTGCTGAAATGGCAATTGTATTTGAAACCATTTATCAAGAACAATACCTTGGCAAGGAAATGTCGGTGATTTTGAAAGAAGCTTTGGCCAAAACTATATATCAAGAAGAGTTTCCCCTTTTTATGCAAAAAGGTAAGGTCATACACAAGGTGGGCTCACTGCCTGGTATGCTGTGTGATGTAGGGATCATTGACGACGGCAAAGATCAGATTCTTATCAGTTTCTTTACCACATCAAAACAGGCAGAAAAGCAGTCAAGTTTGTATATTGCAGAAGCGTCCGCGGATTTATACAACGCATTAAGGAGTCGTTAATACAGGAAGTCCCAGTCGACCGAACGTCACTGGGACTTCTTTCACAGCCTAAACTGATACGAATTGTATTTCCATTCCCCGGATTCGTTACGGCTGTGTTCGCTAAACTGAACCAAGCCGTCGTGGCGGAATGTCAGAACAGACATCGCCCGAGTTCCATAGCCGTCTGTGGCAATAAACATTGGCGATAGTACTCTTTCCATCTCTAGGCCAACACCTGTATTTGGCAGTTGACTGTCATCAGGGCGCTTATCGTCACCCAAAAGCTCAAGCAGCCCCATTGTGTCCACCGAGTCGATCAATGCCTGCTGCAGCAACTGCTTGCCGCGCTTAACCTTCGGCCAAGGAGTGTCAAGCAGGTGATTACTTAAGCCGTGAATCCCTGGGCTAACGGCAACAAGCTCATTTGTTTGGTTTGAGTAATAGCATAAACTGGACGAATCACCAACCAACAAATTAAACCCATTATAGCTTCCGGCCTCAGGGCGGATCATCTTAATATACTCAGTTGGTGTGAGATTGCTGTTCAGATACTTAGCTGTTAAATGACCGCGTGACAGCGCATCTGACCGCTGGCGAGCAGGATCGCGATAGTTGGTCAAAGCGGCGATACGCCCTGTCCTAGTCACACCAAGCCAAGCACCGCCATGCTCAAGATCGCGCCCAGCCAAAATATTCGGAGTGTCAGACCAATAATCAGCACTGAGTGTAGGCCGGGCATAAAACTCGTCCCGGTTGGCGGCAATAATCAATGGATATTCAGGATGATATTGATAGGCAAAGAGTATGAGGCACACGTGCTTTGCTCCTTTCATTATTATTTAATAGTTTCTTTCGACAATACTATTTTACCCACCTCTAAAACAAAGTCCGCCGGAATTCCGGCGGACTTTGTTTATTAAGATATCAACGATTCACGTTAGTTCTTTATATGACCACGATGATGACGATGAGGCAGTAGCGATTTAGCTTGTTTATCGCTTTGCGGGCTTTGCGCTAACATACCTCTACTGCTATATCTTGGGATCAGCTGTTAGCCAGCGGCAGAGTGAACGAAAACGTCGCACCTTCACCGACAGTGCTTTCAACCCTGATGTCGCCGCCCATGGATATCACCAACTGCCGGGTGACCGCGAGCCCTATACCTGAGCCGCCGCCGATACGGGAGCGGGATTTTTCCGCCCGATAAAACCGTTCCCAAATATGCGGCAAGTCCTCCGATGTGATCCCTTCGCCATGATCAACAACAGACACTGTGGCAAATGTCGTTCCTTTGTCTGCCTTAATACTGATGACAGAGTCGGGCGGCGAATGGCGCACAGCGTTTGCAACCAAATTGTTTAGCACTTGTTCCAATCGCATCGGGTCGGCAGCAACGAGCAATTCGCCCTTTGATTCGACCACTTCAAGCCGGATATTCTTTTCCGTCAACATCGGCGAAAAGCGTTCGCAAACGTGGGAAAGTTGTTCAAATAGCTCGAATTTCACTTTGACTATCTTTAATTCACCTGCTTCGAGTTGTGCGAGGTCAAGCAGTTCCTGTACAAGCTTGTCCATATGGCGAGTCTGACCAACGATGGTCTCCAAATAGCGGTTCTGAAGTTCTGGACCCGCGACTCCATCATGCAGCGCTTCGGCCATCGCCTGAATTGCCGCAATCGGGGTTCTGATCTCATGGGTAATATTGGCCAGAAAATCTCGTCGATTCTGCTCAATACGCGCCAGAGAATCGGCCATGCTGTTAAAAACCTCGCCTAGCCTGCCAATTTCGTGGTCGCCGGTTACTGTCGTCCGACTGGCAAAGTCCCCTTTAGCAAAGCTCCCGGCCGCTCGACTAATATCTTCAATTGGTCGTGTCAAGCTGCGAGACATGAAATAGCCAAGCACAATTGACGCCGCCATTCCGCTTAAAAGTGCATAGATCAGGAGTGTCTCTACAGCTTGGGCAGCTCGATTAATACCGAATATCGGAGCAAAGAGAAACATGGCTGTCGGTGCTTTGGCTTCTCGGATAGGCAGCGCGACCACCACAGCCCGCTCAGGATTACGTTGGTCAGTTCGCACCCAAGATTGCACCTTGCCTTCAAACATCGCATCAAGCTCTGCGTCATCTTCATCAAAATCGCGACTCCAACGCCGCGGTGGTTGACCGGCCAAAATATTTCCCTCTTGGTCTGCCAGCCAGACGGTCGCTGTTGTTAATTCATTTAACCTGGCGATGGTATCACTTGACGGCACACGCCCGTCCGCAATATCTGGCGCGATCAGCGCTACAGTCGAACCGCCTTTAGTAATTAGATCAACCTTTTTTGTAGTAATTGCATGATCGCGAATTAGGTAAGACAGTGATCCTCCCAGAATTAGCGTACTGACGATAATAACCGTTAAATGGGACCAAAATAATCGACCAAATAAGGACCGAATCATTTTTCAAGCACCTCAAATTTATAACCAGTTCCCCAGACCGTATGGATGTATGATTTCGTCCCCACGGCGATTTTCTGCCGTAAGCGTTTAATTGTAGCATCCACCGTGCGGTCATCACCAGCAAAGTCATAACCCCAAACATTTGTTAATAGCTTTTCCCGTGAAAATACCGTTTTCGGGTGTCTAGCCATAAACAGAAGTAATTCGTATTCCTTAGGCGAAAGAGAAATAACCAAGCCTTCGCAAATCACAGTTTGAACTGCCGGGTCAATCATAAGGCCAGGAAAATTCATCTTGCCCCCGTTGTCAAGACCACTGCGACGCAAGACTGCCTTAACGCGGGCAACCAGCTCTTTAGGACTGAACGGCTTGGTGACATAATCATCAGCGCCCAATGAAAAGCCGGTTATCTTGTCGTATTCCGTACTTTTAGCAGTTAAAAAAATAACTGGGACCTGGCGTCCGAGTGAACGGCAGACATCCCAGCCAGATTGACCAGGTAACATGATATCCAAGATCAGCAAGTCTGGTTGAAGCTCAGCTTCAATCGCTAAGGCCTGTTCACCATCACTCGCGACATATACCGTAAAACCTTCTTTTTCGAGATACAATTTGACGACTTCGAGAATAGACGGTTCATCATCAGCTACCAGAATCCTGATGCTCATTACAATCGCCTCCTTCTCCTATTTAGAAACGCCTAAAGGGCTCAGACAGATCCATATGGCCATATAGTGTTTCGACTTCTTTACCTTCGATTAATATCTGAACCTGATCAATGCCGGCAAATTCAGTCACGGTATTGACAATGGAGGCCACGATCAAACTTTCACTTGCTGATCCGCGATTTGGCGTATTAAGAATATCCTCACTGAGGTCAACATAAGCCACACCTTGTCGCACAGCAAATCCTTTCAGTTTGGTCCCAGCCGGAATAATGGTAACAGCGCCCTCGGTTTTCGCGCCTGCAAGCAATTCTTCAACAGCAACGCGTGCTGGTTCGTTCGTTTGCAGCACTTGCCGCTTCTCTTGGCGGAGAGCCGAAGCGTCAGGGGTAGAAAAATACAAAGTGAGATTGATAACCGGATCCTGTTGCGGGACTGCCGGCTGAGGTGAAGACGCTTTGGGAACGAAAACAAGCAAACCGAGTGCCGCAACAATGAGAACTGCTATCGCCTTTACAATTCCTCGCATCATTCATCATCTCCTCCTTGAAGGACAGTTACACACAAAAAAACCTTTCTATTGCATTATACGTCCCTCACAATAATTCGTAACGGTATGCATTACATTCAGGTGTTATTTCACTTGGTTCGCTTAAGCGAGGCCTCCTGCTACAACGTACTGAGTCTGTCTTGCAGCCAGTCGGCGTATTGGTCCTCAAAATCTTCCAAAGTCATGCCAAATGCTATTGAAAATGCTTTTTCCGTTGATTCGCCTCAGCTAAGCGAAATACAGCCAAAGCAGCCGTTCGATAGGGTAGTGAAGGCAGCCTGCGCCAGAGCAGCTTCATGTTTCAACCCTTCCTCGTCTCGAAGAATCTGTGCATAAGTCTTAGCATCCGGGGTTAGCAAAACGGTAACCGGATGTGTCACCGTAAGTCCCAGCGTTTTTTCAATCCCTGCAATAGAGAAAGCAACAGCCCGCTGTGCAATCTGCGCATCAAAAGCGGTTACCCCTTTTTGGGTCTCGATAGAAATATGACTTGGCACAGGTGGAACATCAGCCACCACCCATAGAAGTGGCTGAATCATCAAATATAAAGCCACACAAGCGATAACTACAAGGATAATTCTGAGCACCAGACCACCTCCTTTGAGTGGTATTGTACCCCGAACTACACCGTGTTAGCCGCGCAAACGCCTTGCCTGCTTGATAAGTGTCTGTACAAGTTGAATTTGCTGGCTGATGTCTGCTGCCGAAACAATGTCTGAAATCATAGCTGCACAGTCGGCGCCATGCCTGATGACTTCTGCAACATTAGCTGCGTTGATGCCGCCGATTGCGACAGAAGCCAACGCTATGTTCTTGGCAACATAATCAACATATGACAGTCCGACCGGATTGCCAACATCCTTTTTCGTCAAGGTCGAATAAACCGGCCCAACCCCGATATAATCAGCTCCAAGACGAACTGCCGCCTGCGCCTGTTCAGGTGTATGAGTGGAAAGCCCGATCAGCATGGATTCCCCGACAAGCAAGCGAACTGCCGGTACAGGCAAATCATCTTGCCCAACGTGTACTCCGTCGGCGCAAACCGCCATCGCTAACGCAATATCGTCATTAACAATAAAGGTTGCACCAAAGCTGCGAGTCAGGTCACGGATGGCTAGACATTCTTTGTACATTGTTAGTTGGCTCTGGTTCTTTTCGCGATACTGCACAATACGAAGTCCCGCGCTGAGCATCTGCTCGACTATCGTCAAATTATTGCGTCCGCACGAGAGTTTTGAATCTGTTAAACAGTACAGCCCAGCTGACTGAAAAACGTCTCTCGCTCTAATGCGGCGAGCATTCATTGCGGCATCGTTCTCGCCATTCATTGCTGATTCACTTCCCCTAATAGTTTTGCTGTGTTTCTCTATGTATTATAAGGTCGAAATACAGTTCTGTAAATTCGTTAGTGGTATATGCGTACCATTCCTTCCAGTGTTTTTATATTTACATAATTAGTTCAATATGTTATTATGCTCATAGTGCTCTTCACTTTCAACACAACTTTCAGGAGGTGCGTAAATGACCATAAAGAAATATAAAGCTAGTATTGTCGCCGTATTATTGCTTACACTGTTTAGCACCACCTTACTTCCGGCGACCCCGGCCTATGCAGCGTCATTGTCTGATTTACTTGCTCCGACTACGAGCAAAGAGGACTCAGGCGGCAGCGGGATAATCGATATTTTAATTGGTCTCCTGCTTGGTACATTTGTTGGCAATGTTGCTAATGATAAAAGTACAAATTCGACTACTGATACGTTAGGTAAAGTTCTTGGCTGGAGTAACAAAACTGATCAAACATCCGCATCCAGCACTGCGACATCAGTACTTAACACGGCCAAACAATACATGGGGGTTCCGTATGTTTGGGGCGGAGAAACACCAACCGGTTTTGACTGCTCTGGCTTTACGCAGTATGTACTAAAGCAAAATGGAATTACCATCCCCCGGACCGCAGCAGAACAATATCAATCCGGAGTTTCGATCATGAAGTCAAATCTAAAACCCGGCGATTTGGTGTTCTTCACCACCTATAAACCTGGCGCTTCTCATGTCGGTTTCTACATGGGTGACAGTAAGTTTATTCATGCCAGCTCTGGAGCTAAACAAGTTACCATTTCCTCCCTTGACGAACCGTATTATACTGAAAAGTATATAGGCGCACGCCGCTACATTCAGTAGACGTGAGTTAATAGTATCGCTCTGAGGCGCTCTCACATCGGTGAGAGCGCCTCAGTTTTTTAGTCTGCGAATTTGCTCGTCGCCCCCGTTATGCGGTATAATAGAATAACTATACATCTTAATTGGGGGATTGTTAATGAATAGCAAACAAAAAACAAAAATGCGTATCATCCAAAAATATCTTCTCCTATTTATCGGCTCTATCATTGCCGCCGTTGGCTTAGAGATCTTCTTAGTCCCTAATAACATCATCGATGGCGGAATTGTCGGCATTTCCATTATGGCAAGTCATTTGACCAAATTGCCGTTAAGCTTATTTCTGGTCCTTCTCAATTTGCCTTTTCTCTATTTAGGCTACAAGCAAATTGGCAAGACGTTTGCGATATCGACTCTATTCTCTATTCTCTCTTTGTCTTATTGGGTAAGCGTTTTCCACCCCATACCAGGACTGACACAGGATCTGTTTCTAGCGGCTATATTCGGCGGAGTTCTGGTTGGTCTGGGCGTTGGTCTTATTATCCGTTATGGAGGATCACTGGATGGGACGGAAATTGTCGCCATACTGCTAGATAAGCGCAGCAGCTTCTCAGTCGGCGAGATTGTCATGTTCTTCAATCTTTTCATTCTGAGCAGCGCAGGGCTGGTATTCACATGGGATAAAGCCATGTATTCTCTTGTGGCATATTATGTCGCTTATAAAGTTATCGACATTACGATCGTTGGTTTGGATGAATCGAAAGCGGCGATGATCATCTCTGAAAAGCCTGACGAAATCGCCGACGCCTTAATGGCTCGATTAGGCCGCGGCGTAACCTATCTTAATGGCACTGGCGGTTATAAAAAAGAAAACAAGCAAATATTATATGCGGTCATTACACGCTTGGAGATGGCTAAGCTCAAAGCAATTGTTGATGAACATGACAGTGGCGCCTTTGTGACGTTTAATGACGTGCATGAGGTTATGGGCGGACGCTTCAAGAAACGTAACATCCATTAGAGGGCGTTGATAAAGGCCCATCTGCGTTGTTGGCCCCGGCAACCCATTGCTAGCGTACTTCCAGTACGCGTCGCCGCTGGGTTGCCGGGGCCGCCTAGCATCTGAACCTTTCTGAACGCCCTCAGGCCTAATCCTGAGGAATGATGAGGCGCTAGCATCTAGGGGTATCTGAACGTTCCTCGGAGACTATTTTCTATTTTGTAACTAGGACTGGCCACGCTATCGCAAATAAGCGAAATATGCTACTATGTAATTAGATTCACAAGGTGTTAGTCAACATAACACCTTAAATTACACTTTGCCATATACTATATCAGGAGGTGTATTTGCATGGTTACAGGGGAGCAAAAGCTGTTGGCAATTGCGGCGCATTTGACGTATTTTCTGGGAGGCTTAGGGTTTGTGCTTGCCCCGCTGGTCATTTTTCTCGTGAAGCGGGATGATCCGTTTGTAGCCGATCACGCAAAGCAAGCGCTAGTTGCCCATCTGTCCATGCTAGTTGTTGGCATGGTCACAGGTATCCTCTCCATGTTGTTGGTTGGACTGCTGTTAATCCCGGTGGTAGTATTGCTCGGCCTCGCGCTCCTCGTCACTTCCATTCTAGGCTCGCTGAAAGCGCTAAACGGAGAATATTATCGGTATCCATTGATCCAGGGCATAGTTGAAAAGATATGAAAGAAGCAGACCGCGCGGTCTGCTTCTTTCATATCTAGATGAAGTTCCGGTATGCCAAGTAGCAAGACCGTCCCAGCCGCCATTACAATGCTGCCTACTACGATCGCAGGAACCAGTGAACCACTCAAGTCTCGTAAGTAGCCTGAGACCAGCGGCGCTGCGATGGCGGAGATCATGATCACGCAATTAAATATGCCTACCGCCGCTCCGGTAAAGCCAGGATAGCGTTTACTGGCAATATCACCGGTCCACGCCACCATAATCGGAGTAAACGCAGAGTTGCTGAACAAGCCAAAGATCAGCAGCACGCCCATGATCGCTATCTTTCCCTGGGCGAAGGAAAGTAAATAAAGACTCAACGCACCCAACGGCAGCACCGTGCTTGCAATCTTTTTCCTGCCAGCACGATCTGAAAACTTGCCCCAAGCGAGAGCCGCCGGTAGAGCCGTTATCGCCATCATACCGGTAAATAACCCAGCCTGATCCAGTGAAAAACCTCGCTCTGCCTTGAGAAATGTCGGCCCCCATGAAACCGCCACCCAAAAGCCGTACAGGGCGCAGAATGTAGCGATATTGATTCGCCACAGTGCGCTATCAGATAAGATGGCGCGATAAATCGGCCAGGAAACAGCGGCGGCGCCTCGGCATTCGGGCAAATTACGCCAGAAAACAGGTAAAATAGCAAATGTTGGTATACTCATTAGAATAAATGGCCATTGGTAACTCTCTGACCATTCATACACAGAACCGCTCATTGCTAATCCGACAATTAAGCCTAGTGCCATTCCCGTGCCGATAACAGCTGAACTAAAGCCCCGTCTTGATTGTTCAACCTGGCTAAGCACTGTTCCGTAAGCTGCCGGATAATACGCTCCCGCCCCTAAGCCGTGTAGGGCGGCGAATAGTAATAGCAGATAATAGTTATCGCCAAAGTATCCTAAACCTAAGATCCCTAATCCAGCTAGTCCATAGTTAGCAATCAGCACCGGCTTTAAGCCAAGCCGATCGCCCAAAATACCGGCTGGAATTTGCATGGCTACATAGAAAAGGAAATAAGCGCTTGTCAGCGCCCCGGCTTGAGCCGAAGAAATCCCCAAGCTATCGGCAATAACTGCCAGCAAGGGATATAAGCAGGTCCGATCCGCATAAATAACAGCCCAGCCTAAAGCCAGCGTCCAAAGCATAGTGTCACTCCTGTTGCGTTGCTGCTGTTGCTTCTACATCCTGAGCAGCAAGTGAAGCATAAAAGTGCCAGGTACACACGAGAACCACTCCTGTTGCAACGGCAAATAAGGCCCGGTAGCCGAAAATATCAGCAACAATACCTAACACAGATGCTCCCAACGCGTTACCGACATCGCCGGCACCTGACAGAATACTGAGAGCAGCGCCTTTATTCACAGGATTATTGTGTTGAATAACATACACTGCCAAAATAGGAAAAATCAGACCAAAGCCAATGCCAATGCAACTTCCGGCAGCTACCAATGTAACCGGAGAGGTATAAACCGCAACAATAATTACGCCTAGAGCGTTAATTATGCTGGCGAGTGTCGCCAAGACCACGGTTCGGGCACGGGAAGCAAGTTGGTTGACAGACAGACGGGCAACCACTACCGCTATCATGAACGAGACGAAGAAGCCAGAGAAAGGCATTGATTTAGATAACGCAAGCAGTGGAACATAGGTAAACGCCGTCATGCAGGCAAAATTCGATGCAAATAGGCAAACTGTCGGGGCCAGAACTTCCTTTGTCCGCAATACAGTTAAAAATGGCGCCCTCTGTTTTCCGGCAACAGGCGGTATCGCCTTGCTCCGGAAAATCATGATTGCTGCAGCGAATAGAATGGTAGCCAGTCCAAATCCGGCCAAATTCTTGAAACCAATAATGCCAAAAACCAGCGGGCCGCCGCTGGTTGCGATACCCAATCCGACCATCGTAAATACGGTATACAAGGCAATAGCACCGGCGATTCTGTCAGAAGTCTCCACACTGCTGGCGAAGGTCATTGACGCGGTGCCGTAAAAAGCCATGGCCACGCCCTGAAAAAAACGCAGCAATATCAGCGGCAGAAAGGCTGAAGTCCAAAAATACGCAGCTACACCAAATGCAGTAAGAGCTTGTCCAAACAGCAAAACCGGACGGCTGCCCCGAATATCTACCAGCTTGCCGCACCATGGTCTGACAACTAACGCGCCTAATGCGGCAACCCCCATCAGTATCCCAATCTTTGTATCAGAAAAACCCTGCAGTTTTAAATATATCGGCAGAACTGGAATGATTAGATTCGAGCCGAATACAGTTAGCATTTGACTGAGCGCTATGCTCTGGAATTGTTGGTTTGAACGAAAGAGAGACAATTGAGACATAATGCACCTCTCAGCTATATTCGCTACCGCAGTCCATGACTCCTTTCAAAAATATATTGCATCACCTGAACTGAACAATCTGTCGTTGAATATACTATTACTGGATAGATAAGTTTTGCCGACGCGCGTTCACTAGCGCATCCCTCCCTATATAGAAAAGGAGCGATACCTCTCTTTAATGGAGATGCATCACTCCTTTTCCTTTTTCATTAATGCAAAAGCGACCAGGCACCGCCTGTGGTAAGATTCAGTTTCTTAGTGTGGAAGCTGTGCAGTGTATTACGGTGACCAATACTGATAATTGCTGTATTAGGAAGTTTCTCGCGTAATAAGCGATATAGTTGCCGTTCTGTCGGTTCATCTAACGCTGAAGTCGCCTCGTCTAGGAATAACCAATCCGGTTGAGTTAACAGCATTCTGGCGAAAGCAATGCGTTGTTGCTCGCCCAATGATAGGATGTGCGACCAATTGTCAACATGGTCTAGCTTGTCAATAAACTCTTCCAGCCTACATTGAACCATCACTGATCGAATCGCCGCATCGGTAACAATGCCGTTACTATTAGGGTAGAGAAGAGTATCCCGCAGTGTGCCTAGCGGCATATAGGGGCGTTGCGGCACGAACATGATTTTCTTACCTGCAGGGATATCAATGCAGCCTGCGCCAAATGGCCAAAGTCCGGCAAAGCTTCGCATCAGGGTACTCTTGCCGCAGCCCGATGCTCCGGTTATCAGTAGTGAGTCACCTGGCTCGATGCTGAGGTTTATTGATCGTAATAGAGCAGAGCCGTTAGGCAAATCGACATCCAGCTCCTGAACAAGCAAAGCTGGGCCATCAACGCGCTTTACCTTAATCCCATTAGCAGGTAGGGTATGAACTTCCTGCATGTGATTGACGAAACCCAGCAGCCGGTTAACGACTGCCCGCCATTCCGCCAGTTCAGGATAGGTTTCAACGATAAAAGACAAGGCGTCCTGCACTCGGCCAAAAGCAGAAGCAATCTGCATCAAGCCGCCCAGTTGAATTTGCCCAGCGAAATAACGCGGCCCGGCCACGATATAGGGAAAGATAATAGCAATCTGAAAATAGCCAGAAGTAAACCAAGTCAATTTTTTCTGTTGGGTCATTAACTGACGAAAATTCGAAAAGACTAAGCGGAAGCGATCCAGGAAATGTAGGCGTTCCTGTCTCTCGCCGCCATAGAAAGCCACACTCTCGCTATTTTCCCGCAAACGGACGAGACTAAAACGGAAGTCTGCTTCATAACGCTGCTGATTAAAATTCAGCCCAACCAACGGCCGCCCAATCTTCACTGTCAGCCAAGTGCCAACAATCGCGTAACCAACTGCAGCCCAAACGAGATAACCGGGGATGACGACTTGCCAGGAGCCGACCGGCACAACCAGCTCGCCTGATAGTCGCCAGAGGATGGCAATAAAAGAGACCAGAGTAACCACTGACCGCAGCAGGCCTAGCGATAGCCTGAGAGTATAGGCGGCAAACATGCGCAAATCTTCGCTGATCCGTTGGTCGGGGTTGTCTGTCCCTGTATCGAGAACTTGCAGCCGATAGTACGCTCTGTCTTTGAGCCATGCTTCCAGATAATGCTCTGTCATCCAGCGCCGCCACTTGATTTCAAGCATCTGACGCAGATAGATTTGATAGACCGCAACAAGGATATAGGCGGCGGCCAGCAGGCCGAATTCGCCTAGAGCGTCAAAAAAGGAATCCCTATTCATATTCTGTAAAGCATTATAAAAACGGTTATTCCACTCATTCAAAAGAACGAGGATGTATACATGACCGAGATTAAGACCAATGATAACTGATAATAGCCCTCTGGCTTGCCACTTTTCAGTAGAATACCAATAGGCCCGGGTTAGCTCCCAGGCGGCTTTTAAAAACCTGCGATCAAGCGATTTCATTGCAGATCGTTCCTTTCTCTTAGCTTCAAGTGTGAAGATGCGCTATCTATAGTTCTTGGTAGGGAATGCTTTTTCCTGCAGATAGAAGAAACTGGAAATTTAAATGCGACAGCGAGCTAAGCCCCTGCCGCATTTAACAATGCTGTTTACTTATCGATTGGTGTTTTTGGTAACTCAACCTGCTCCTCCAGCATGCACCCCTGGCCGCGCACCGTCCGAATCAGGTCAGCATGGTTTCCCAGCTTACGCCGTAACCGATAAATCAGAGTATTGATTTCATCCATACTCACATCTGGCGCAAAATCGCCTGGATTGAGCGGGCGTTCATTCCAGACTGTTCTCTTTATGGCATCATAACTAACTAAGCGGCCAGCGTGTTGACGCAGCAACCAAAGGAAGTCCCACTCCTTAACAGAAACAGGAATATTCTCTTTATCAACACGGCACTCACGCCGAGCCTCATCAAGTGTTAACGGTGAAACAACAGCTTGCGTTTGCAGCAAGCGTCCCAGTTCCATTGTTTCGTCCCAGGCTGTTGAGGCCGCAAACCGGAAATTCACCGCCCCCTTTGCCAGAGTAACCATATCGCCATCAGCCAAAACGCGCTGAGCGTGTGGTGAAAGCTGTTCGCCATTAACTGCTGTGCCATGCTTACTGCCAAGATCAACAATCGTTATGTTATCTGTTTCTCGTTGCAGCATACAATGCCGCCGGGAAACAAGAAAGTTGTCAAAAGCTATATCCGGTTCAAAGGTTTCACTTCTGCGCCCCAGTATCAGTTCACCCACTCTCAGGTCGATCCGGCTGCCACGCAGATATGGCTCTCCCTCGCCAATAACAAGCCAAGCCAAATTTCGCATAGCAACATTCCTCCTCATCCAGCTAGCGCTCTAACGCATACATACATTTTGACACCTTACATTACTTTAAGTGTCCGCAATTCGCGATATAGATAAATCCCCGTCAAGACAGCTGCCGCCACGTCGGCAGTAGGGCCGGCCAACCAAATTCCCGTCAGGCCAAAGAATTTCGGCAACAGCAAAATCATCGGAATCAGTATTAACACTTGCCGGGACATGGTGAACAGCAAGGCATACCTAGCTTTACCTACCGCCTGAAAGTACTGGGCGGCAATCGCTTGGAAGCCAATAATCGGCAGCATGCTGAGCATAATGCTAAGCCCACGACCGCCAAGCGCTATAAGTTGTGAATTATTATTGAACAAGCCAACAATCTGATAATTAAATATCTGTACAATCAGGAAGCCGATGAATGAAAGGCCGCTGGCAGCATAAATCGCCTTCTTCACAGTTTCAAACACGCGATCATACTGCCGCGCGCCGTAATTGTAGCCAATGATCGGCTGTGCACCTTGACTAATACCGAATATGGGCATCAGCATCAGCATGGTAATCCTATTAACGATACCCATAGCGGCAACCGCAAGATCGCCGCCATAACGAATGAGTCCAAAGTTATAGAGGACTGTGACGACACTTGCCGCTAGCTGCATGAAGAACGGCGACATGCCAATCGCGATGATATCTTTAACAATTCGCCAATTCGGACGCAAGTTGCGAAGCCTAAACTTCAGCAGACTACCTTTGTTAAGAAAGTGGCTAAGTACCCATACAGCGGAAACAAACTGGGAGATCACCGTCGCTAGAGCAGATCCGCCAATACCCAGATTCATCACAAATAAGAATAGCGGATTTAGCACTACATTCAGCATAGCGGAAATCAGCATCGTGGCCATCGCTAAACGAGGATTGCCTTCAGCCCGGATAATATTGTTTAACCCGAAGCCAACATGCATAAACACATTGCCAATTAATATAATCCGCGTAAAGGTCCGCGCATACGGCAAAACCTCTGGTTCAGCCCCTAGCGCGACTAGCAAGGGATCAAGCCAGACCAAGCCGATTACTGATAGAAGAAGTGAGAGAACAGCAATCATCGTTAGCGCGTTGCCTAAGATATATTCTGCTTCGGCCTTATTATGTTCGCCTAAGCGAATCGATACCAGAGTGGAGGCTCCCACACCGATCAACATGCCGAACGCCATCATTACCAGCATGATAGGAAATGCAATGGTCACAGCCGTGAGACCGATTTCACCCACTCCATTACCGACAAAGATACTATCGACAACATTATATAAGGCATTGACCAGCATGCCTACAATCGCAGGCAAAGAAAACTGCCAAAGGAGTTTTCCTACTGGTTCTTGGCCTAAAGCTTGCGTTGCATTCATTGCTTACCTCCGTTACTGCATATGGACTCATTATCCCCATACGGCGGAGGCTGCATGCAACACAAATGGAAGCAATTCAACGGCCGGCCTTGGTATGCAGGGCTATTATTCTCACAATCATCTCAACAGCCTTTTCCATCGACTGTACCGAGATATATTCATACTTACCGTGGAAATTATGTCCGCCGCTAAATAAGTTAGGACAAGGCAGACCCATATAGGACAATTTGGCGCCATCAGTGCCGCCGCGGACAGGTTTGATGTTCGCGGTTATTCCGATTGCTTCGATTGCCGTTTTAGCCAGTTCGACAATATGATACACCGGTTCGATTTTTTCCCGCATGTTATAGTACTGGTCACGCAGTGAAATAGCGACCGTGCCTTCACCGTATTTATCATTGAGATAGACCGTAATCTTTTCAAGCCGTTCTTTGCGGGCAGCAAATTTAGCTTTATCATGATCGCGGACAATATAGGTCATCGCCGTCTCTTCAACCGAGCCCCGCAGAGAGTTAAGGTGGTAGAAGCCTTCGTAACCTTCTGTATGACCAGGAACCTCCGCCGCTGGCAGCATGGCATTGAGTTCCATGGCAATATGAAGGGAGTGAATCATCGCATTCTTGGCTGTTCCGGGATGGACATTGCGCCCTTTAATGTTGATTTTAGCCTCCGCAGCGTTGAAAGTCTCATATTCCAATTCACCCAGTGGTCCGCCGTCGACGGTATAAGCAAAAGCGGCGCCAAAACTAGTGGTATCAAACCGATCAGCGCCTCTGCCGATTTCCTCGTCAGGTGTGAAGCCTACTTTGACAGTCCCATGCTTAATCTCGGAATGAGTGACAAGGTACTCTATTGCTGTAATAATCTCAGCGATCCCCGCCTTATTGTCTGCGCCGAGCAGTGTCGTTCCATCGGTTACAATGATATCTTGTTCTATGTAATTGTTAAGCTCCGGGAAATCCTCGGGAGAGAGAACCACGTCGAGTGACTGATTAAGAACAATGTCGCCGCCAGAATAGTTTTCGATCAGTCTCGGCTTTACACCCGCGCCGCTAATCTCTGGACTGGTATCCAGATGGGCCAGAAAGCCGATGACTGGAATATCCTGTTCTACGTTTGACAAAAGAGTTGCCGTTACATAGCCATTTTCATCAAGGGCCGCGTCTGTCAATCCAATTGCTTTAAGTTCTTCAACCAAGTACTTAGCCAACACGAGTTGTCCAGGCGTACTTGGGCAAGCGGTTGACCCGCTATCAGAGCGGGTGTCGAAACGAACATAATCCATCAGCCGTTGCGCAACAGCTTTTTGCAAAACCGATCACTCCTGCTCACATTTTTGTCATGCTTCCATAATACCACTCTTACCGACAACTAAGCAAATGGCTTACATCAGTTCAATGCTCAAAAGCAATACTATCTTGTAAAGCGTGTTTCAAAAAACACGCAACCATAGAAAAGGGAGGCTGTTAGAAAATGTCCAGATGCTAGGAACAGCGAGGCTTGCGCCGCGCCGCGTACAAAGGGGTACGCCAGCAAGCAAACGTAGTCGTGACAACGCAGATGGGCGTTTTCTAACAGCCTCCGATAGAGGTGATGCTAATGCATGAGCAAGATTCAGGAGCGCAAACCAAAGGATTCGCCGAAAACGAAAGTCAAACAGCACCATTGAATTACGAAAATCCTGTGTCTAGCGGCCAGCAGCAGGACAGACTGCGCCAGGCCAGAGAAAACGGGCGTATGCACCAGCCGAATTAAAAGCAAACAACCGCAGTCTTGAGCAGAATTACGGGGTACCATTCCACAGAGGACACAGAGGACTAATTTTGAGGGCCAACATAGCTGGCAAAGATACTAATCCTCTGTGACCTCTGTGTGCCCTCCGTTCCTCTGTGGAAACGTATCCTCGCCAGCTTCGCAAACTTATAATTTCTATGGTTTTAAGAAAATCCCCATCGCATTTTTAACATGCAATGGGGATTTTGTTGCTTTACGCCTGTTCTGTTGTATGCGGTGGTCCGGCATATTTCTTCAACAAATACTTGACGAACGTCACACCGACTGCGATGCCAAAGAAAACACCAGCGGTTACCTGGAACGGAGTATGCCAAGCTGACTCGACTCGCGACCAGCCAATAATCCCTGCGCCCAAATACCATACCCAGCCAAAGCGGGGAAAAATAGTTGTCAGCGCAAACGCCATTGCAAACGCATGGGTAGTATGTCCGCTGGGGAAGCCTCCGATATCCCCGTTAGGACGAAGTGCCCATGCACCAAACGGAATAAGCTTGATAGATTGCACAAGCGCCCAGACTGCCGCATCCATCGCCAGCGTCAAGCCAATGACACCTCGCATATTATTACGCCATGCCCAAGCAAAGATGATCCCATTCGTAACCAGTAGAAAGATATCGTTACCCATTCCGCCAAGCTGGGTGGCGAAAGTAAACAGCTGAGGATTTCCAGTCTGACCGAGCATATATACTAATGCAATGGTAATGGCGCCAGTGATGATAGACAGTTCGAGCGCTAAACGAAAGCCATTCGACTGCTTCAAATCCATTTGATTCATGCTAATAGCACCTCCATTGCTGCGAATGACTCTACCTTATGCCAAATGGCAGAGGGTAGTCGCCGTGAAAGTTTTTTGCTTGATAAATACTAAGTGGTATCTCTGAGCGCTGTTGACGATGGATATTGATGTTATCCATCTGAACCATTGAGTCAAAATAGGGACGTAAAACAGTCTCTGTGTCTGTCATGCCGCTCGCACGGCCAATAATTAATGCGGTTTTTCCCTTCATGTCTGACAAAGAGTGGATAAACGGATAGTGATGCGGCTCATCACTAAAAATGACAACTGGCAGGGTACCGCCTAGCGCATAGTCGATCTTGCCGGCTTCGATCCAGTTTCTGGCGACTATAAAAAGCGAGTCTTTGACAGCAGGCGATAAATAGCCCCGCTCCTGTAAAGCAGGTGCTAGATCGCGCCAATCAAGCGACTCAAGAGTTGGATCACCTTGGATGAAAGCCTCTGGCATAACATCAACTAACCAACCGGTTGCCGTATGACTGGCTAAAATGGTGATCAGCAGCAGGAAAATGATAGCAGAGCCTTTGAGCCAGCCACTGATCAACCGGTGAGAAGCAACCGCCTTCTCGGCAACGGCTCGCCCAAGTAGCGGGAAGACCAGAAGGTATCCTGGCGCTTGCCAATGAAATAAACCCTGCGCCCCCCAAAGGGTGGCGGCAGTGAATAAAACGATCGGACCGCTCGCCAGGCAGCAAAGCAGCCACGACTTATCACGCAGTGTCTTTGGCTTATAGCTTTCCGGTCCGGAGAAAATGTTTCCTACCAGCGTCCATACTATCGGCAGCCAAATCCAAGGCATCAGCCAAAGTGCCTGACCAGCAATATTAGCTAAAGTGGCGCCAGGTGAAAAGGATTTAGCTACCGCACGGCCGCCGTGGAAGAGAAACGATACCCATTCATGTTGGGCATTCCAGATGAAAACCGGTGAAAACACGAGAAAGGCCGCAATGACAGCAATATACGGTCCGGGAGTAACCAAGAGATGCCGAACTCTCGGACTTGTTATGAGATACAGGCACAACCCCGCTAACAAGAATACAGCATGGTACTTGCTGAGCATTCCTAACCCGGTCAACACGCCAAAAGCCAGCCAAAGCGGCAACGACGTACTTCCGGAATTTGAAAAAAGAATACGTTCAAGTACGGAAACGGCGGCAAGCATGAAAAACATCAGCGGCCCATCAGGCAGAACCCAGCCTCCTGTACTTAGGCTAAACACAGCTGACAGATTCAGCGTTAGTGCGGCATAGAAACCGGCCCGCTCGCTAAACAGTCGACTAGTCAACGAGTACATCAACCAGGTAGTGCCTGCGAACAGAAGAATAAACGGCAATCGCAAGACAACCGGATGTTCGCTGCCTGTCAATAGCGCTGCGACTCTGACCAACCAGAAGTGGATTGGCGGATGATCAAAGTAGCTGAGGGAAAACGCGCGAGACACTGAAACCACATATGATTCATCAACGCCCAGTCCTAGCGTCCAAGCTAGAATCAACCGTAATAGTGAACTGACAACAATGAGTGTCAGTACGCCGAGTAAAGGATCAAAGCTAAAACCATGCGAAGTTGTTCTTTTTACCACAGAAGGCCGCCTTTCCAGGATGTTCGGATCCTGCTATCTCATCGGCGTAGAACTATTGTACAAATGGATTGGTAAACTTTCAAGATTTAATTATTCTAGTTCGATTGAGTAAAGCGCCGCCCAATTGCTCTGGCAGCATGAACGCCACTGGCGCTCGCCTGTGATAGTCCGCGGGTAACTCCGGCTCCATCGCCGATAGCAAACATATTTTCAATTTCTGTCTCAAGCTCACTCGTCAGTTCCAGGCGCGAACTATAGAATTTGACCTCAACGCCGTATAACAGAGTATCGTGGTTTGCCGTACCTGGTGCGAGTTTATCTAGAGCATAGATCATTTCAATGATATTATCTAGGTGGCGTTTCGGCAAAACCAGACTAAGATCACCAGGAGTCGCCTGCAGAGTTGGTTTAATAAAGCTCTGCTCTAGTCGATGAGTGTTTGTACGCCGCCCCTTGATCAGATCGCCAAAGCGCTGCACCAACACACCACCGCCAAGCATATTCGAAAATGATGCAATGCGCTTGCCGTATTGATGCGGCTCATTGAACGGCTCGGTAAACTTATTACTAACTAGTAGTGCAAAGTTTGTATTCTTGCTATGCATCGCTTCTTCACGATAACTGTGCCCATTGACGGTGACAATCCCATCTGTGTTCTCAGCCACCACATAGCCTTTCGGATTCATACAGAATGTCCGCACCAGATCGCCATATTGCTTTGTCCGATAAACCAACTTGGCCTCATATACTTCATCAGTAATATCAGCAAAGACATCGGCCGGGATCTCCACCCGCACACCGACATCGACTTGATTATTCGACATGGAAAGATTCAGTTTTTTGCATTGCTCGGCAAACCACTCAGCGCCAGCCCGGCCGGGAGCAGCAATCAAATAGCGGCAGTGAAGTTTGGCCGGATTGCCTGTATTCACCAAACAGAAGCCATCTTCTTCTCTGCGGATCTCAGATACGTGAGTATTGAATAGCATGGTAGCCTTCGTGCGCAGAATTTCATACACACTTTCCATAATGCGAAGATTATTTTCGGTACCAAGATGTCTAACCCGTGCATTCAAAAGATGTAAATCATGAGCCAGAGCCCGCTTGCTGAGACTGCTGTTATGGGTGCTGAAATACTCAGCTGGCGCTCCCAAACTTAGATTAACCGCGTCCACGTAATCAATCAGCTGCATGACCTTCTCATCAGGTAGAAATTCATTCAGCCAACCGCCAAATTCAGTGGTAAAGTTGTATTTTCCATCAGAGAAAGCACCTGCGCCGCCAAAGCCACGCATAATGTCACAGGGGGAGCAGCGAATGCAATGGTCTACCTTTTTCTCAGCAATGGGACATTTGCGTTTATATATATCGTGTCCTTCTTCGATCATAACGACACTGACGCCGGGATGATTGGCAGTTAATTCATAGGCTGCGAAAATAGCCGCAGGACCGCCGCCGATAATAGCGACATCGTATCTTGCCATGGTAAAACATCACTCTCGCTTTACATATTACATTGGAGCCCCAAATATTATATAGTAATAACGAAAAAAAAGCTAGAATAATCTTTTGGAAAACCGCAGGTAGTGACGCAGAGTAAACCTCACTTATGCTCTTTACAGGGGATTTTCGACTAATTTGATAAAAAGACTAGGATTCAGTTGGAGTTTTAACACCATCTGAATCCTAGTCACACTCATCCAGTTGCGTTCAGCAAGACTGCTCACGTCCTCCACGTATTCTCTGTTTCCGTGGAAACGTAACCTCGTCCTCTTTCCGCACTACTTCAATGCTTCAACACTATTTAACCCTGTTATGTCAACGATCATACTGCCGATGCCGTTCACCAACAATGCAGCAATCAGCTTAACCGCGGCGTTGACGGTGCGGTTGTCTTTATCGAGAATCGGATTTAGCTCTACGAACTCAGCAGATGTAATCAGCCCTGATTCGAACAATACGCCAAGCGCCTGCAGACTATCGGCAAAGCTGACCCCTTCACGCACCGGCGTACCCACACCAGGTGCTTCTGTGGGGTCAATGCCGTCAAGATCAAAGCTCAAATGAATCGCGTCACAACGCGAGGACAGATCGGCGAGAGCCTCCCGGACTACTGTATCCATGCCACGTAAGCGGACTTCTGCCGGACCATAGTTTTTTATTCCATATCGGCTAATCAGTTCAGACTCACCGGGATCAATGTCACGCACTCCGATATAAATCAGATTTTCCGGCTTGATCTTGCCTACCCAGCCGCCAACTTTTGCCAGACCAGGATAGCCGAGGCCAAGACTAGCGGCAAGCGGCATGCCGTGAATATTGCCGCTGGGGGAGGTTTCCGGGGTATTGATATCTGCATGAGCGTCAAACCAAATGACGCCAAGTTCCTGGAAGTGTCCAGCCACACCGGCGATTGAGCCAATAGCGATGCTATGATCGCCGCCGAGAATTAGCGGAAAGCGGTCGTCCGCCAAGGCACGAGAGACTGCGCCTGCCAGTTCTTCAGACGCACGGACAACCGATTGGCTGTTTTTTATATTGCACTCAGCCTGCCGGCACCGTCCAGCAGCACTGACAGGAATATTCCCTTCATCAATAACATCACAGCCGGCAGCCTCAAGCCTGGCGATGATACCGGCAGATCGGATGGCGTCAGGCGCCAGATTGGTTCCATAGCGAGTCTGCCCCAGCCAGACTGGTGCACCAATAATAGAAATGCGTTTGTCCATCGATATCACCTCTTGCAGTTTACAGTTGTAACGAATTTTAATTGTAGCATAACCGCAGACAAACACAAGAGGGCACGGCCATTCGTCCAGTGTCAGTGAACGTCGATAGATGTGTATTTATGCGTTAACTTTCAGGAGAGTAATGATGCGGGGTTGCGTTTAACCGCAGAGTGCGCAGAGTATACAGAGGGTTATGGAGGGTTACTGGAACGATTCTTTTTTAAAAAACAGCTAACCGCTTTGGAGACTTCCTGCCTGTTCTGATAGAAGTGAGAGGGCCGTTAACTGCGGAGTACACGAAGGGTTGTGTGATTATTATAAAAAAGAAGACTGCTTCGTTCCTCGCAGTGACACAAGGTTGTCATTGCGAACGTAGTGAAGCAATCTTCTACAGTTTAAGCAACCTTTTTTAGGGCTTCATTCCTGTTAAGTAGAGTAATTATACAGGAAAGCGGAAAAATATTTTTTTAAATACCAAGTTCTCTCCGTTTTTTCTCAATATGATCCAGATAAATCTGAACAGTCTTATCCGCACTCAGTTCAACCATTAGCTTGCCAAGTCCCAACGTCTCCGTGGTTTCAGTCAGAGTTTTCACCACCACATCGCTGCCAGTAACAGACGGCACAGGCGCGACATGAACCAGCCAGCCTAATGCAATCGCGGTACAGGCGTCAGCTACAGCTTTTTGCTCAAGATATTCCGGCGCGCCAATAACTAGTGGCAGCATGTTGGTATCTACGCCTAGCGCGTCGGCTAACTCTTTGGCAGTATGGGTCATCTTTCCGATATCGACACATGCGCCATAGGAGAGAACTGGCGGAATACCTAAGGCCTTGCAGACAGATTTCAGACCTGAACCGCATTCATCTGCCGCTTCCGGACGGGTAAGGCCAGTATACTCCATAACGGCTGAAGTGCAACCGCCAGACAAAACGAGAATGTCTTTCTCAATCAGGCCCTTGGTAATGCGGAAGATGTTGCTGCCGCCTTGACCGTAATGAGCAGTGGTGCAACCGACGATAGTAGCGATGCCGCGAATGCTGCCTTGGGTGATCGCATCCAAGAGCGGTTTCCACGAACCGCCGAGCGCCGCTTTAATCGGCTCAGTACTGAAGCCGACCGTACACTCTGTCGTATAGGGTGGAACATAGACTTCACGGTTTTCCGACTTACGCTGTTTAAAGGCCTCAATTGACATATCAAGAATCTTGGCCGCCTGCTCTGCCATTTTCTCCGGAATGAATTCCACGACTTCCGTCCCCGGCATGCGGATAACTTCATGCGTGCTGATCATGCGGGTGCCAAATCGTTTTGCGTACAGAGGCAAAGTGGGAATTGTGCAGTTGTAATCAAAGACAAACGAGTCGACGCAGCCGGTAGCGAATAGATATTCCTCAGACAGCCATTCTCCTTCCTGACCTCCGTAGGCGCTTTGTGACTGTGTGCCAGAGTAGTTCATCAACTGCTGGCCCTCGCAGACGTGTCCAAGAATCTGCAAGCCGTCTGCGCCTGCCTGTTTAGCCTTTTCCTGCCACTCTTGCTGAGAGGCAAGATCAATAACGACATGAGCGACCAAGGGCATATGACCGTTGGTAATGATGTTTACTTTCTTAGGATCTAATAGGCCCATGTTTTGACGGGTTTTATTGATTTTTTGCGTCCCCATCAAGATTTCCTGCAAGATGTCCAGCGCGAACAGTCCCTGGTATTCATTGATAATACCCAGGCGAACTGAGGTCAGCAGGAAATCAACAGGATCGGCATTGAGGTTTGTCATACACTTCGTCTGGGCATAAGCCACTTCACTGTTGCCGCCGCCGGGGAACAAACCAAGTTCTCTCCATAACTCCTTACGTTTGGCTGGTGCAAAGGCCTGTACCATGGCAGACTCTTCATAATAGGGTTTGCCCATATCTGCAAGCACCCAGTTGGCAAAATCTTCGGCAACCTTCTTGACATCATGCGTCGTATTCAAGCCGGCCATTTCAGCGTATTTAAGAAGCTTCTCGCTATCGCGAATTTTCAATCCACTCTCCGGCGCTCTTGCAGCCGCCTTGAGAGTCCGGGCCGCTTGCTGCGCGTGAAACATGTTGGCTGACGTGCCGATGGTGACATGGCGATAGACGAAATTTCTGGCCACCATCACATGAGCATCAACCCCGCAAGCGCCTCGGGGTACTTTCGGGCTGATGCGGCAAGGTCCATTGGCGCACAGTTGGCAGGATAAGCCTTGCACGCAAAAGTTGCAGCGGATTTTCTCCTGCTGTTCCCAGCGGTCAAAAACGTTTGTCAAGCCTTGTGCATGAACATGCTGGTACATTTCACGCATAGCCGGGTCGATGATCACATTCAGCGGGTAGCCTTCTTTGCTTTGGTCGTGAACTTGAATATGCTTGCGCTGCCAAGCGAACACATCTTCCGGCTTTGGCGATTTTTCGATGTCGTAATATTTCCGGCTGTTAGAATGGACGTCAAAATGGTCATCAGGATTATTGGTTCCGCTGGCATCCCCTTTACCAGGTACAGACTCTACATCGCCTTTGGAAACTTCATCAGTACTTTTAATCAGCGGTTGCTTCGGATCGGACATGAAAAAACCTCCTTGAGACTACAGATTACTTTCATTATTCTTTTATCCATTCAAGGGATTTATTCAGATGAAGCACTCATTTTCATCCGAATTGGGACAAAGAGGTGACGATATGAAAAATAAGCCCCCTTAAATGGGGGCTGGTGACAGTGCTGTCACTATTTGAGCGATTCGATGCGGGATACGACTTCTTCCGGGGTTAATCCGGCAGCATCAATAACTGGCGCTTTCGTTACCGTGTTCTGTATATTCATAAGGTTGTTGTCCATTCCCATGACAACTGCGGCGATTACATCGAGTCCGCTTTTTGGACTGACCACTGTATATCCCTTGTTCTCCAACGCTTTGGCGATACTGGTCAGGTTATTTTCTACGGCTACTTTTTTCTGCATGAAAACACCTCCTTCGGCGGTAGTATGTCCGGAAAGAGGTGTTTTCATAAACGAGAAACCAATCAACATTTGCCTTAAAACAGAGTCTCATCTCCGACATAACATCAACGGCCTCACCTAAATCTTCCGGTCATTTTTTCGCAAAATTGCTCATCCCGTAGGACTTGTTCGATCGCCGCCAGCACCTTGGCGCTAACACCGATTTGACTACTTAATTGCCGCAATTGTTCGATTGCCTGTTTATCATGATGACTCAATAAGCTTTCAAAACGATCAACCGTGACCAGTATCTCCAGTTCGATACTAGCCCACGGTTGAGGGTCGTGATGTCGGAGCGTTAAGTCAGCCACATAACTGCCCATTTTTAAGTGAGAAAGAATCTCCCGCCCAGTTTGCGGATGAGAGGGTGAAAAATCAATCACCTTGCCAATATCATGCAGACAAGCTGCCCACAGCAATCGTTCATGCTGTTTTTCAGAAAGCAGTAGCACGCGGGATACTTTTGCACAATAATCCTTGACTCGGCAGGTGTGCATATACAACTGCGGATCTTTAAACTTCATCATTACTAAAAAAGCATCCACCACCGCTTGCCCTTCCTCCATACTGTCAATCCGTTGTTTTTGTTGCAACAGAGCGGATAAGCGGAATTTCAATTCCTGGTAATTAAAGGGTTTTGACATAAAGTAGTCGGCGCCAACCTTAAGACCCCGAATTCGATCATCAACTTCATTTAACACGGTCAGCATGATGACAGGAATATCGCGTGTTTGAGAATTTGTCTTAATTTCATGACAAACTTCAAAGCCGTTCATCCCGGGCAACATGACGTCAAGTAGAATAATGTCAGGGCAATCCCGGCCAGCGACTACAATGGCTTCAGTCCCCTGACCGACTGTGTTTACCTCATACCCCCAATTTGTTAATAAATCACTCATCAATTCACAGTTATGTGGATTATCATCAACAACCAATACTTTTTCCATATTTGCTCCTTCGCCGCCAACGGTCAAGACGTGGACTCTCTATTTAGATATGACTCCGTGTCAATAGGAATAGTAAACATGACTTCTGTTCCCAGTCCCAATTTACTGGTTAGATATATTTCGCCACCGTGCATTTCCACTAATTTCTTGGTCAGGGACAGACCTAGTCCGGTTCCTTCGTGCTGCCGAGCGTAAGAGCTGTCAACTTGCTCAAACTCCCGAAACACCCGATCTCTATCTTCTTCACGTATGCCAATACCATTGTCACGTACTGAAAATCTTACAACCGGATCGCGCCGAATCACCTCGAGATCAACCCGCCCGCCTTCTGGCGTAAACTTGATGGCGTTTGATAGGAGATTGTAGAGAATTTGCCGCAGCTTCTTTGCATCTGCTGACACGACAAAACATGGTGGATCAATGACAATGACCACATCAATATTCTTACGGTAGGCTAAACTCTTGACCACATTAAAGCAATTGTCAACAACATCTGTGATAACGAATTGGCTAAGCGAGAGCTGCATTTTTCCGGCTTCGATTTTACAAATATCCAGTATATCGTTAATCAGCTGCAACAAATGGGTACCACTGGCCCAAATTGTCTGTACATAGCGTTCTTGTTTCTCCGACAAAGGACCAAACAGTTTTTCTTTTATGATGTCTGCACTGCAGATGATCGAGTTCAGTGGAGTTCTTAGCTCATGGCTCATATTGGCCAGAAACTGCGACTTCACTTCATCCGCCTTTTTCAACGCCCCAAACGCTTGTTGCAAATCCTGGGTTCGGGCAGTAACTTTTTCTTCTAATTCCTGATTCATGAGTTGCAGTTCTTTCGCCATTTGCTGTTGGCGGCGATGCTCTTCTTTCAATTGTATTACATAATTCTTGCGTTTTTCTTCCCCTTGGGCGAGTTCGTTGGCCATTTGTTGGAAAGTCACCAATAGGACGGTTGTTTCGTTTCCCGTATCACGCAACCACTCGGGCCGCAAATTCAATTCCCGCTCACCGCGTCGGATCTTTTCCGCCATAGATATAGCCAGAAGAATCGGTTTGGTAATGTATGCAGCCACATACTTTGCAACAATCAGCATTACACAAAGACTAATCACTGTGACAATAAAAATTAGATTATGATTGGTAGACAGAATACGTGAAAAACGCTCCTCGGGTATTCCGACACCGAGGACGCCGATAATTTTGCCTTCCAAATCCATAATTGGCTCATCCACAAAGACATGTACTTCACCATCAATATTTACCCTGCCAAAATAGAAGAAGCGCTCTCCCTCTAGGCTACTCATCTTGATTGGTGTGCGACTGCCTATGTAGTCAGTATTTTTTGGAGTGCTAATATTCGAAGTGACGCGTGTATCATCAACCGATATCGCGAGAAAGGAATCCTTTACCTGACGACTATAGGTTTCCGGAAAGAACTGATCATTATTTGAGATATCACCCATAACGATAAAGCCGAGTGGCGATCCCTGGTCATAAACTGGTGAAACTACTACCCCTGCTTGACATTTTGTTAGATATGATTCGGTCCCCAGAGATTCACTACCTGTAAGCTTGACTCGAAATCGTTGATATGGTTCTGAATCGGGAGCAAAGAGCAACGTAAGATTGAAAACCTCCTCAGAAAAAATGCCTTGCTTCGTTTTCTGTGCGATTCGAACCAGGCCATTAATGTCGAATTTACCATTTGCATTGACTTTCTTCGGATACGAGGCAATCATCTTGCTTTCGTCATCCAAAATTACTACAAAATCCAAATATTGGTAGATTCCGCGTAAAGAGTCAACAAGACCAGTCAGACGGCCACTGTCTTTACTCTTAAGCGCTTCACGAAATTCAGGAGTGACGGAGAGATACTGACCACCTTGCTGCATCTCTGTCTTGCGCCCCAGCATACTACTGCGGGCAATTAACAGCGCATTTTGCAAATACTTCTGCTCACTGCGGGTAATTTGATCACTCATTGCCAATGTAGAAATATGGAACAATAAAGCCATCGGCAAAATGATGAGAACTGCAACAAAAATGCTTACTTGCTTAAAAAATGACATTGTAGCCTCTCCGTTCGCAGAAAATTGCCACAATCCTGAACAGACTGGTCAAATTATATTATGTTGGCGACAAAAGAATACGAGTTGCATCCGGTCTTTTAACCCCATCTTGCTCAAGATGTTGCTCACATGGGTCTTAACTGTCTTCTCACTGATGAAAAGTTGTTCAGCAATCTCTTTGTTTGCTAGACCTGCATTCATGAGCTGAGCGATTTGAATTTCACGGTGACTGAGTTTTTGTCGTAGTAAGGGAATATCTTGTGTCGTCTGCCCTGTCGGCACTAGGACTGCCACTTCCGGATTGGCTAAATTAATGGTTTCTGCCAGCAGGGTCAGCACATTGTAAACCTGTTTCTTGGTCAATACCGGAATATTCCCGTTTACTCTACGGTTAAATTCCGATCCATCCTCGTCAGAATGAAATCCGCCGCCATAAAACAGGCAAACAACGTCATTTTGATACACGATGGGGTGGAAGAAGAAATTCACACCAAGATAGCATTTCGAAAGAGTGGTTTTTCCTGTCTCAATCGTTTGCTGTAGCGCATGATTTCGTTCTTGTAGGCAACGCACTCGATTGTTTTGCATCATGGAATGACAAAACAAGGAAGAGTTCGACCATACTGTTAGCGGTTCTCCCTCTAGCGTTACTAAACAAAGACTTATGCCGAACGCACGGGCAAACGCATCTTGAAACGCCTGTAGTTTTCCTTTTCCCCAACGTTTGATCCACTCCCGAGCAAGTAGTTCTTTTGCCAACTCCTGTACCCCCTTCCTGACTATGCAGACGTATTGTTAGCAGCAATTTAGCAAACTGGCTTTTTCTTGCTAGTATTCGTCAGTCTATCAATTTGTCCTGCTGCAAGTCCCTTCTTTAGCTGGTGTTAGCGATTTTTCTGCGAGCCACTTTTACTGCCCCAACTCCACATCCATTGTTAAGTAAATCTTTTCGAAGATGCGTTTTATAATGAATTTGGTTTCGGGCTCAGGTTGTTCAAATCGCAACAGCTTTACTGCTGTCATTTCCCAAGTCCATGCGAACTTGTCTGGAATTGTAATTTTTCAATGTGATTACCGTAAGAGTATTCATCAACAGTTTCTCCAGGGGAATTAGATTCTGACTGATTAATCTCATTTCCTTTACATTTCGGCGCTTTTCTCTTCTTTCCTTTATTGTCCGATTTTTCACACTACACTTCCATTACATGCTACGATCATATTGCCATTAATAGTTAATTACCGCTGATTTTTTTACATATCCTGAATTGATTAGCATTATAATTAAATTCGCTTCACATTCAAGTTAGGAACTGGTTATAGCTTCCCAAAATTATGGTCTAGATTTAGTACTGATCAATCTTGGCCATAAACCAATTAATCTTAAAGTAAAAAAAGCTGTTTACCCGTACTCAGGAAAACAGCTTTTTCTTATTATAAAGAAAATCCAGATCTTGATAATGGAGGCGATTCGTGCCCCTGCAAATCCTCCACTTTCCCAAGGCCGTCACGTTATCACACAAGAGTCCACATTCTCTCGCTCTTTCTCGTGCCTTATCCAGCTACACTCGGAACCCAGCCACCGACGTCTGCAAATCCTCGGCCAGTTTGGCCAACGCCTGACTGGATGAGGCGATTTCCTCCATTGATGCAAGTTGTTCTTCTGCAGCCGCCGAAACGCTTTGGGCTTCACCAGTTGACCTCTTGCCAAGCTCATCAATTTTCTTAACCGAACCAACTATTTGCTGGCTACCGGCAGCCATTTGCTGCATGGCGACGGAAATCTCCTTCACTTGACTCGATACCTCAGTCACTAGCCCGGCGATTTCCCGGAAGGCGACTCCTGCGGTGTAAACTACATCAGTCCCGCTCTTGACTTCCCGTGTGCCGTCATTCATCGCTACGACCGCTTTGTCGGTATCCCCCTGGATTTCCCCGATAAGTTCGGCGATCTTCTTAGCCGCTTCCTGGGACTGTTCAGCTAATTTCCGCACTTCTTCTGCTACGACCGCGAACCCCCGCCCCTGTTCTCCCGCTCGTGCCGCCTCAATGGCTGCATTGAGAGCCAGCAGATTGGTCTGCCCGGCTATGCCGGATATGGTAACGACGATCTGGCCTATTTCCTTCGACCTCTCACCAAGCTTGGTTACAACTTGGGCTGAAGAGTTCACCGTTCCTTCGATTTGACCCATCTGGACAACCGCTCTTTCTACCGCTTTGTCCCCATCTTTTGCCTTGTCGGCCGCCTTGGCCGACTGAGTGGCTACCTGGTTGGCATTAGCGGCGATTTGCCGGATATTGGCTGCCATTTGTTCCACCACTGCCGTGGTTTCACTGGCAGCCTCCATCTGCGCACTCGCTCCCGCAGCTACATCGGCGATTGAAGCGGTGACCTGGTTGGCTGCTTGGGCCGATTGTTCCGAACTAGCAGTCAGTTCTTGCGATGACGCAGCCACTTGCCCGGTAGCGTCAAGAACTTGCTGAATGAGGCTGCGCAAATTTCCGGCCATCTGCTCGAAGCTCTGACCCAGCCGCCCAATTTCATCATTGGAGGTGATTCCCAATTTGGTAATCGAAATATCGCCGGTTGCAATGCGGTTAGCCGCCACCTCCAACGTCTGAATCGGTCTGGCGATGCGACGGGCGTATAAAGCAATGAATATCGCCGTGATTACCAGCACAACAAAAATGGTAACTAGTGAAATCGTTGTCAAAGCCGATACCGCGCTTGTTACCTCGCTCTTCGGCACGTTTATCGCCAAAGACCATTTGACCCCCGGTATCGGCGCGAATGACACGTATTTACTATCCCCAGCGAAATCATAGCTGGCTATTCCCTTCTCACCTTTCACTAAACGCTCATTAACTGACCGAATCCCTGGGGGAAGTTGTGTGTCCGTCAAGCCGTTTACTTTCATCGCTATCTCTTTATTAGGATGAATAATAACCAGTCCATCCTCTTGGAGGACATAAGCATAGCCAGTCTGACCCGCCTTGATACTAAGCACCTTTTGGCTGAATTCCTCCATGCTCATCGGCCCGAATAAAATACCAACAATATTGCCAGCCGATTTGATTGGAACAGCCACAACAGAAACCAAGTGTCCGGTTCCTTTTGAGACCATAGGGTTAGATACAAATGTCGCGCCTTGCATGACATGTTTGAAGTAGGCTCGGTCGGCCACACTGACTTTCACGCCGTCCGCAGCCCAGGACATGCCTGAAGCATCAGCATAAACGAGCCCATCGTATAGCCTGTTGGTATCCTTTGCCGCAGCCAGAACTGACATAATCGCTTCCGGATTACCGCCCCGGATCACCGGGTTACTCGCAAGCATTGTCAGTTCCATCTGACGAGCCTCAAACCAACCGCCTAAATTCACCGCTGAGTCTATGGACAGCTTCTGGATGTCATTGGTGATGTTTTCACTAATGATATCCCGCGCCTTCCAGTAGTTTAGCCCGCCCAAAGCACTCATCGACAGCAGGAAGATAATCAGAATAGTAACAGTTAGTTTTGCGCGAATACTTTTCATACTAACCCTCCAATAATTACTATACTTTAACACCGACCACTAAATTCTCAATAAAATGTTTCATATAAATAGCTGGAAACAAATAATCAGCCTTAACTTGCATTTCATTACAGTTAAGGCTTTTAAAATATCGGACTTCTCTCATTCTCTATATAAAGTAAGACTTGATCCAGATAGAGTTTTAACTTTATCTGAATCTTAGTCGCACTTATCCGCACGACTTAGCCGCTTTTGGACTGAGGCCTCGAAATCTACAATTTCGTTAAGCCGAAGGCTCCCTTTAGGGGCGAACGCTTCAGAAACGGGCGTCTTAGAGCGGGTTGGTCATCGGATAAACTGCTGCTAACCCCGATGCGCCACCTGCGACTACAATTACACCAGCTCTCATTTATTTCATTACCATTCGCAAATCCACCTTTCCTTATTAGTTTAAATGCAAAGGGCTTGCGTTCTATGACCCGAAATACGTAAGGAGGACAAATTACCTGTCCCCTCGTTCCTTTTCACATTCTGTTTATATGCTATATACTTCAAACTAATGGTACGGAGTGCAGTGATAATCGTTTTTTTCGCACTCCCCTGATATTTATTATTAATGCATTCGACTAATTCTTTATAATCGGTATGTATATTTCGTCCTATCACCATGGACTCTACGAATCGTTCCGCGAGGCGAGTCGAGAGGGTACAATTCGCTTCCACGATTTCTCCTGTTCGTATATCGAGCAAGACAACTAAGGCCATCACCTTAAACACGTCACCTGCAACAGTACCACTAGGCAGCTGACCATAACCCGAAAATAATACAATATCTTCATTTACCATAAGCGCCCTCCTGATCAGTCTACTCTTCCAGCTCTACCAGCGATCCTTGCCCTGTTCGCCGATACATATTGTTATAGCGCTCCTCCGCAAGATTCTTGCCATTAATTTGCGCTGAGCAAATGTCCCGGTAGTACAGCTCAAGGGAACGATCCGACCACGTCTCCAGTTCACACAAAGCGTATCGTTCGAACAGCTCGGCATCCGCCGGCGCCCTTTTAATTATATTAGGATATTTGCGATGCAGTTCTTCCATCCACCGCACCTCAACTTCAACTATGCTGGCGATCAGCGGATTACAATTGAAATGAGGAATCAAATTAAAAGAGCTGAATGCTTTGCTTTGTTTTCCACATCAGCCAGAGATAAATAGCCCAGGCTCTTATACAGATACTCATAACGCTCTTCAACCAGATTGCGTCCGTTTTGAGCCACATCGCAAACATCCATGTGATACAGAGCCAAGGTACGATCAGAATAGGTCTCTAGCTCAGCCAGCGCATAGCGAATAAACCCCTCATCACACTTCACGCTTAACGGATACCGTTGATGCAGTTGCGCCAGCCAGTCGTACTCGCTAGTCACGATACTATGAATTAACTGGTTATCATTGAGTTGCGGAATCAGGTTGTCCATGCGTACATATTTCTCAGTGATCAAGTTGCGGCCTGCCGCTGCTGCCGTCCGCAGATCAATTAAATAAGATTCCAATGTCGCCAATGACAGTACAGAAAAAATAAGTGAGGATGGCATTACCCCCAATCATAATGGCCATCCTCCAATTGCTACTAATCCAAAAACAAATTGTTAGCTTTTCTTCTCCACCGGTGCGGCGTTAGGGTTTCCCTGGACAGTGACTTTAGCAGTCGCCGACAGCGGCAGGAGGAATGCGACAATTGCCGATACCGCAAAGGCTGCCATGGCAAATTGAATCGATGCCGTGAAGTTACCGGAAGTATCGGCCAAATACCCGCCCATATAACTTCCCAAAGCCGGGCCGATTCCCATAACAATCAGAGTGGCTGTACCCCAGATCTTGCCGAGGCTGACCCGACCATAGACTGCGCCGGAGTAGCCGACCACTCCGCCTGGTTCAATCGCCCAGTAAGTAGCAAAAAGGATGCAGACCACAATTCCAAGCAGTCCGGAACTCGCATCCATTTTCAACAGTAATAAGCATGCTGCTACTCCGACCAACGGGGCAAAGACTAGCATTGCTTTCCGCCCCTTGACCTCATTGCCGAGATATCCAACCACTTTGTCTGCCACGATACCCATCAGCGGCATGGTGAATATACCAGCAATGCCGATAGCCACATATAGATTAGTGGCCGAATCCAACGACATACCTAAGTCTTTCGTCCAATAACGTACGACCTGTGTCCAAATCAAAAACTCTGCGACCATACTTGTCAGAAAAGCTAAAACTGCGCCCCATATGGCAGCGGTGCCAAACGCTTCGCCAACACTCCAGATGTGCTCTTGTTTTGCAGCAGTGCCAGGAGCCGCTGGAACTGCGCCAAACGGCGTTATACCATATTGCTCCGGATTTTTCTTAGCAAGCGCCGCGGCTATCAGCAACAAAACCAGGGTTATCCACGCCAGATAGTTCATCGCGTCCCGCCATTGGGCCGCATTTTGCACCAATAGAGGCTTAACGCCTAAACTGAGCAGAACTTGCGCCATCGGAGCGCCGGCGAATGCTATGCCCCACATCTTTGCATAATATTTTCCAACAAACCATTTCCGTACAGATATGGTAGAAGATACCCAGAGCATCCCAGTACCAATACCGGCAAAGATTGCGTAGCAGGCGTAATAAGCAAATAGGCTGTCGACCCGGCTGGTAAGATAAAACCCGAGCATGCCGAATACGGCGGCAATTGTATATACCGGCTTAGTCCCCCATTTATCGATAATCATGCCGCTAAAGAATGCAGTGATCGCGTAAATTGACATCATCAACGAGTACCCTAGTGAAACTTCGGCGCCAGTCCATTTCATGGTTGAAGCCATAGGTCCGGATAACACTGCAAAAGTAGCACGATAGCCAAACAGACAGAATACCGCGAGCCACGCTGCGGCTATGACACTATAGGACATACCTTTTGCGTTTTGATTGTCCATGCTGTTCATATCCTCCTTATATTATTGGAAAGGGGTGCCAGACAAACCTCGCACCCCTTTTCCTATGGGCTATTTGCCCATTACCTACCTCTTAAAGCTCGTTTTCCGAACGGGCAATCAGCTCGTCTTGGATGTTAGCGGGTAAATCAGTCCAGTAGGCGCTGTAGCCTGCAACACGCACCATAAGATCTGTGTATTTCTCAGGCTCTTTCTTGGCGGCGAGCATTTCTTCACGGTTCAGAACGTTGAACTGGATATGCTTGCCTTTGTAATCGCTAAAGTAGGTCTTGATTAGCGCAGCCAAGCTTGCAGTGCCTTCTTCGCCTTTTAAAGTCGCCGGAGTAAATCTCATGTTGAACAGAACACCATAGAGATCGTGCTGGTCTATACTGCCTGCCGACTTGAGGACAGCTGACGGACCATTAATGTCAGTTCCTTGTGCGGGGGAGACAGCACCATCAGCAAAGGAGGTTTTAGCTTTACGGCCACAGGGCAGTGCACCAGTCTTGGCGCCTGTACCGCCATGGAAACCGATAGAGTGCGGGGAGACCTCATATTTACCGCCATCAGTAGCGGGTTGTTTGTGCCAAATCTCTTTAATCCAATCATATACATCTGATAACAACTGATCTACTTCCGGTATGTCATTACCGTACTTCGGCATTGCCATACACTTGGCGCGCAGCTCTTCGTAACCTACCCAGTCCGCACGCATAGCATCCAACATTTCCTGCGGGGTGCAGATCGGATTCTCACCAAAGATGCCGTGTTTGATTACATACAATTCATTGGCCACGTCCTGCACAGCCACCGGCACGATATACATGCAGCTATCTGCATGCTGAGCACCACCTAAACTACAAACCTGACCGCGCTTGATGCAGTCATCAGTATAGGCAGACATCGCCATGTCTGGGAAGGAGTCACCATGCTGGAGTTTGCAGGCGCGTCCGCTTGCGGTGCTGATATCAGCCCAGTGCTTAATCATCGCCTTATAGGCTGCTACAAACTCTTCATAGCTGGTCATCTTGGTGAAATCACCGGTTTGGGGTCCTAATTGCGAATTCGAAATATAGTCCCAACCGTTGTACATGGTAATCTCAAGTATTCTGCCGTAGCTCGTGACCAACGGCCAGATCGAACTGGTCTTACCGGGAACCGTGTGCAGTGTGCAACCGCCGAAGGCGTAATTACGTGCTTCCTCAATGGTGTAGCCACGGGCAAGCAGATACTGGATGCTGGATTCGTCATTAAAGAAGGCGGGGAAGCCCATGCCCATCTTCACAACTTCCAACGCACGCGCCATGAACTTTGGATCGATTCGGGTATGCCAACGCACAGAGATAGTCGGGTGTGTGGTCCTTACACGTGCAGCTGCATCAACAAAAGCGAATGACAGCTCATTGGTGGCGTCTCTTCCGGTCTTGGGATCCACGCCGCCGATGACACAGTTATGGAAATGGGATTCACTGCTCAAGTTCGGAGTCATAACATCCGGCCAGAACTGACGTTTGCCCATAATCTTAACACGGAAGCACTCAAATAATTGAACAACATACTCGTAGTCGATTCTGCCTGCAGCGATGTCAGCCTTATACCCCGGATACAGTATTTGGTCTACGCGACCATAGCCCATGCCAAAGGTACGAGTGTCATAGAAACACATTAATATCCCAAAGACAAGCGATTGTAGTGATTCTTGGAATGTTTCAGCCGGATATTCCGGAACGCGGTTGCAGACACGAGCCATCTCTTCCAACTCAGCCTTACGAACTGGGCATGTCTCTTTAGCAGCCATTTTGGTAGCGAGATCGCGATAGCGATGAGCGTAGTCGATAATGCCCAAAAACATTTCCTTAAGGCCAAGCCAGAACTCATGGCGTCGATAGTCTTCATAGTTAAGCATCAGATGGTTTTCAAGCTGTGCGTCGATATCCGCTATTAAACCGCGGACACCTTTTTTTACGAGACGATCGAGATCGGGACAGTTCCAGGCCTTTTCAGCAAACATCTCAGAAACGGTGTTCACGATCCAAGAACCGGCCTCACCGATTTTATGCTCAAATGCGGCATGCTCCGGCCCTATGTGCTTGAGCCACATTTCCTTACCGCCTGTTTCTCTGAAATATTCACCGATAGCTCTTCCTTGCTCCATTTGTTCTTCGGATTCCCATTTGAAGAACCCTTTGCGGCCTTCCAAGCCGTATTTGTCAATGTAATCCACTATCCATAGGGCGGCCAGATCGGGGAAAAACTCGGGTCCCATCGGTTTTGCGCTGAAATCGCCGCAAAGTAATTGATGGTCATCGATGCGAATTGGCATCTCTTGGAGAATTTTGCGAATAGCATGACCGCGTCTGCGGAATATATGATAACCTTCGGTCTCTTTATAGCCTTCGACCAGAATACTAGCACGAGCCATAGACATGCCTTGCGTATAACGCAAGGGGTTCATGACGTCCCACATGACGTTTCCACGTGATTTGTCCTCATACTTATTGTACTGAACTTTTTGAGCGTTTCCCATATTTCTCTTCACCTCATCATTTTTTTTGATTGTCATAATCCCAGTGCCGCCTATCCTTCAGCATCACTCCCTTCGCTAATCTTTCAAATCCTTCCGGTACTACCCTTCCTGTGTTCTTGTCCTCTACACCACCCTTTACTGACCCTTGCCTAAACTGAACACGCCAATCCACCCTGGAATATTCAGATTGACGCGATAATCTCTTTGAGTTTCTTGACATACTCATCGGGCTGGCGCTGGTAGCTGGGACGCATATCCCCGTCACCTAGACGCAAATATTTGTCTTCTCCCAGGTTGTTATAAGCAAGCAGTTCCAGATGATCGGCAGGATTAAGCCCCAATTCATCTCGTATGAACCGCGCAGTTGCCTCGATATCTTCTGAGCTGTCATTAAAACCCGGGATAAGAGGTGTTCTGAAATGAATCCGCTTGTTCTCCTTGACTAGGTTCTTTGCATTTTCCAGGATACGCTTGTTGGATACCCCTGTACCCTCTTTATGTCTTTTGTCATCCATGCATTTGAGGTCATACAATATATAATCGGCGTGGTCTGTAATCATCTTGACGGTTTCCCAGGGGAATGCTCCTGAAATCTCAACGCAGGTATGAATTAAATTCTTATGGGCGGCCTTCAAAAGCTCTGCAGTAAATTCCGGCTGTGCTTCACAGTCCCCGCCCGATACGGTTATGCCACCGCCCGAATTTTGATATAAATTGTAGTCGCTAACGACCTTATCCATTATCTCATTAACGGTCATAGCTTTGCCTTCGATTTTGCGTGTCCCCGCCAGACAGACACCTGGTTTAGTGCAAGCGCCGCAGGCGTTACAAAGTTTGCGGTCGACTGCCAGTCGACCATCGACAATACTGTTGGCCCGATTGGGACACACTTGGATACACCGGCCGCATAATGTACATTGATCCTTTCGGAACATGAGGATCGGCTGCATGCTCTGGGATTCGGGATTCTGGCACCAGAAGCAGCGCAAGGGGCATGCCTTCAGAAATACCGTGGTGCGTACGCCAGGCCCATCATGGGTAGAATAGCGCTGGATATTGTAAACCTGCCCGACCAGGCCGCCGTTCTCTGCAAAGTCCATTACAATCGCCTCCTATTAGTTGGTTAGTTAGATGGTTGGTTAGTAGAGAACCCTTCGGTTGTTTAAATGTCATTGTAAAGAAAACTCACTTTGATTTTTACTGCAAATTGCAGGAATATTTAATTTTTTTCGAGATTTTTTTAGAGCTCTCTGCAAATTGCAGTTAAGGAATATTTTCAGAAAATTTAAAATGAGATTGTATAAGCGGCCATGGCGGTCAAGCTTACATTTAGAACGAACTAGGAGGTAGCATTTTTGACACAGCCAGCCATCGCAGAAAATATTCTCGGTACTGAAAATATCAATAAACTCATTTTCAAATTTGCCACGCCGACTATCCTCTCTATGCTCACTGTCTCACTCTATAATCTGGTCGATCAGATTTTCATCGGTCATGCTGTGGGTTATCTGGGAAACGCCGCGATTAATGTGGCATTCCCCATCCATAGCATCGTCATGGGGTTTGCCTTGTGGATCGGCGACGGTACCGCAACCTATATCGCCATGAATCTCGGCGCAGGCCGCAGGGAAGAGGCCGGCAAAGCGGTATCCCAAAGCGTGATCCTGCTCGCTATCATCTCAGTCATGACCGTAGCATTCGGCTACATATTCATGGAGCCGATCCTCTACCTATCCGGTTGCACCGCTGTCATGCTGCCCTATGCCACGGAATATACCAAATACATCTTATTAGGTATGCCATTCCTCATTTTCGCTTGCGGCATGAATCCCAGCATCCGCGCGGACGGTAATCCCCGCTATGCAATGCTTGCCATGATGGCAGGCTGCCTGCTTAACTTCATCCTTGAGCCGATTTTCATCTTTGGCTTGAATATGGGGCTGGCGGGATCTGCCATCGGTACTGTGATCAGCCAACTATTCTCAGCAATACTCGTGCTCGCCTACTTCCCGAAGCTCAAGACGTTCAAGTTCGAACGAAAAAATATCCGCTTGCATGGCAAGCTGCCGATGGCGGTGATGAAACTCGGCCTTTCATCGCTAACTCTTAACTGCTGCCAGATCGTCAATGTGCTGATCATCAATAATTTGCTGGTTTTCTACGGCGCGATGAGTACTTTGGGCGCAGAGGCTGTATTCGCTGCCATGGGTGCCGCGCAAAAAGTCGCCTTTATTTCGACCAATGTAACCAGCGGAATCGGTATCGGCTCGCAACCGATCATTGCTTTCAACCGCGGCGCACTCAATTTTGACCGCGTGCGCGAGTGTTATTCTGCGGCGCTCAAGCTGGCTGTCGCATTTACCGCTGTCGTACTGGTATTGACACGCATTTTCCCCACAGAGATCATGCTCATCTTCGGCGATAACAATCCTGGATTCATGACATTCGGGATTGCTGTGCTGGAAATATGGATGCTAACCATCATGCTGGCTGCTTTTCAGGATGTTTCAACAAGCTTTTTCCAATCCATCGGCCGCCCTTTCCTGGCAATGACCATCCCCCTTGCCCGTCGCATTCTGCTGATCCTGCCGATGTCCTACTTTTTCCCTAAATATTGGGGGGTTATCTCCATCCTTTGGGCCGGCCCGATAGCAGATGTTGTTGTTTTTGCCATTATCCTCGCCCTGCTGCGCAAATCATTTCGTGAAATGCGCGATGGAAGCTTTAGCAAAGAGAATCTGTAGGGGCGACCGAGGACGGTCGCCCCTACGTAAGGTGTTGACATTGATATAAGAGAGGAGAAGCAAATTATGCAATTTGACGATTTCTATTCCGGTTTAGACAGCCTGTTTGCTCAAAAGGATCTCTCCGCAGCGGAGTGGTATCTTGCCCGTCATCTGGAAGCAGCTAAAAACTGCGGGGATACCTCTTATCAACTGGCTGTACTCAATGAACAAGCAGGATATTATCGAAACTTAAGCCAGTTTTCCCAGGCCTTTACAGCCTGCGAACAGGCCATGGCCATCATATCCGCGCCGGATTTTACAGACAACATTGCCGCCGCTACGACGATGCTAAACGCCGCCACCGCCTTACATGTCGGCGGCCGCAGCAGCGAAGCGCTGGAAATGTACGGCGAGGTAGAGAAAATATACTCCGCCACACTTGATGACACTGACCCTCGCCGAGCCGCTCTGTATAATAATATGGCCCAGGTTTGGGCGGCCAGCGGCGATAAAAAGACTGCTTTCGTCTATTTGCATAAATCACTGGCGATATTGAAAACCTCTCAGGAGCATTGTGCTGAATTGGCTACCACTCATTCCAATATCGCCTTGCTCTATATGTCTTTAGGCAACAATGAAGCCGCCGCCACCCATTTGCAGGCAGCTCTATCGGGATTCGAGGCGCTTGGCTATGATGATCCGCACTACCCGGCCGCGTTGGCAGCCATGGCTCAACTGCTGTATCTACAAGAGAACTATGCTGGTGCAGTAGAGCAGTACCGTCTGGCGCTGAACAAAATCGAGACGGTATTCGGGCAAAACGCCGATTATGCCCGTACCTGCCGAAACTGCGCCCACGCATGCTCGATGGCGGGAATGTGGGTGGAGGCCGGAGAATTAATCCAGAAGGCGCAAGCCGTCGAAAGCAAACTGAACGCTGTAAACTCGCCTGCACAGGAAAGCGGCCAATGAAAGGGCTGGAACTTTCCCGGCTCTATTACGAGGAATGTGGCAGGCCAATGCTGGAGCAGTATTTCCCGCACTATGCAGGGCATATTGCTGTCGGCCTGGTGGGCATGGGCTCAGAATGTTTGGGCTTTGATGACGAAATATCACAGGATCATGACTGGGGCTCGGGCTTCTGCCTGTGGTTGAACCGGCAGGTCTATGAAACGATTGGCAATGATCTGCAAATGGAGCTTTCCAGGCTGCCTAAGGCTTTCGCCGGTTTCAACGCAAGGCAGGAAAGTCATTGGGGCGGCGGGCGAACCGGCGTATTTGAGATTGGGCAGTTTTACCGGCAGTTCATCGGTTTTGACCATGTCCCTGCTGATTGGCGGGAATGGCGTGTGATTCCGGAAGCGAATCTGGCCATATCAACCAACGGCGAAATATTCACTGATCCGGCCGGTGAGTTCACCGCTTTCCGAGAAAGCTTACAGCAGTTTTATCCGGAGGATATCAGGCTGAAAAAGATCGCCTGCCGCTGTATGATCATGGCTCAGTCAGGCCAATACAATTTCATGCGTTGTATCAGGCGGAGCGAGCTGGTAGCAGCGCAATACGCCGAAGCCGAATTTATCAACACAGCCATTTCCATGGTGTTTTTATTGAATAAGCAATACAAACCTTTTTATAAATGGATGCATCGAGCCTTGCGAACACTGCCGGTGCTGGGGAGCGCCATCTACGATTTGTGCTCTGATTTAGCAACTGCCCACACAGTGGAACCCGTCCGGAAAATATATGAGCGAAAAGCCGGCCTGATGGAAGCGATATGCCAGCATATCATCAAAGAACTCAGGTGCCAGGGATTAACTGACTCGGGCAGTGATTTTTTGCTGGATCACGGACCGCTGGTTCAACGTAGAATCCAAAACTCTGTCATAAGGGGCATGAACGTTTGGACAGAATGAAAGGAGGTGATGATTGTGAAAGAGGAATTAATCGCTAACATTGTGGCTATGGAATGGACGATGTTTCAAAAGGTAGCCAATATTGGCGGCAGGGCTGCTTGTCAGGATGATCGCGGGACGTTTAGCATCATGCGATCCAGCCAGGCAATGGCTTGGTCGGAACCGGCTTTGGCCAGCTATCTGGAGGATCTGACAGAGGCGGAAGCGACGGGCAGAAACCTGTTAACAGAAAAATATGCCCGGATGATGGAGTTTACCGCGCCATTGGAATATGCCCAGATCCAGCATCATCTACCGCCCCTGGAGCAGGAAACGCATGTTTTGATCGATCAGATTGCAGAAATCAGCCTAGCGTGGACCAAGGAAATCAGCACTAAATTTCCCTATATCAGCAAGCGGGGAAGACCGGCGTCTGCCGCAGGCGATACTCCCTATACAACATCAATCGAAACATATCTAAGGGGAGAGCTTGCCACCTATTCCCCACGGACGCTTGCGCTGTACTATCAGAACGTCCTGGAGCAAAAAGCCGCGAACATCAATGGAGCTGAAATAACCCTTGCCGCCACGATGCAGCAATATGGTTTCACTTCATTGGCAGAAGCCAATGAAGTGGTGAGACTTAAAACACAGCGAAAGGAATGAGCTTGACGATGAAAGAGGTTCTCGACTTTTTAACGGCAAACAAGGTATTCTATCTGGCAACAACCGGCGGCGATCAACCACATGTCCGACCGATGGGGTTCGTCATGGAGCATGACGGAAAGCTTACTTTTTGCACTTCCAATCAAAAAGAGATGTATAAGCAGCTCGTCGCCAACCCTAATGTGGAACTCTGTTGCGTCGATGCCAACTTCAACACCCTTCGCATCTGCGGCAAGGCAGTATTCTGCACGACGGAGAAAACCCAATGCAAGGCTCTGGCGATAATGCCTGCTCTCGGCAGGATGTACGCCGTGGGCGATGGAAAATTTGAGATATTCTATCTCGCAAATGCCCAGGCAGTATGCCAAACAATGTCGGGTGAAAAGAAGGTATGGGCGGTTTAACTCCACAGTAAAACAACGGTCTGCATCTCTGCAGACCGTCAGATTGTTGAGAAACCTTATTCCCAGGCCGTTGATAAACCTGAAATCCAGGCCGTCGAGAAAGGACGAGATGCTAGGCAGACCTGCGACCCCAGCAGCGACGCGTACATAAGGTACGCTAGCAATGGGGGCGCGGGGATAACAACGCAGATTGGCCTTTATCGACGGCCTGATCATCAAATACGATTCTTCATAAACTTTATGACATTAGCTGCGATAGCCTGTAAGCCGGCTAGATCAAGGATGTATATGCCTTTTTTGTCATGGGAAATCATCTGCCCATTTCTAAACTTTTTCATAAGATAATAGTACTGCCGCTCGCTGATGTTCGTTTTTAAGCAAATAGTCGTGTCCTTATCACCAATAAATCCCGCTTCATTCGCTAGATCCAGCAGATAATAGGCCAGTAGCTCTTCATAAGTGAAAAGCGTTCGCGCCATTGATATTTTATACATTTCATAAATTCGACTTGATGTCTTACAATAAAAGAACAGGAGAAATCGCTCGTTATTCAGAAGTTCATTTTTTATTTCAGTAAGCTTTAGCAGTGTGCATGACGTGTTTGTTTTGATTTCGCAGTAAAAATTTTGCTTGCGCATCTGGGAAAATTTCCCGACAAACTCGCCCGGCCCCAGCGCATCAACCAGGAAGCTACGGCCATTATACGCTTGTGACAAGACCTCTACTTTTCCTTCTAAAATATAGTATAGATCAATATTTTCTTGAGCCATTGCAGGAATAAAAACAGTATTTTTATTAATTTTTGCCACAGGGATTCGGCTACGCTGTTCAGGCGATAAGAAGTCATAAATGCTTTTTCCCATAAGTTCCGACGTCATGTCATTCATAACCGCTCACCCCACACTACATACTTTATATTCCCCCGGCTGCAAGCGATACGCTTTTCGCATTCTATGTATATGTTAAGTACTTCTACTTCTGCTCTTATTCTAGCCGCCCCGGAGGAGAAGAACTATTGGCCGCAGGGAGTATGTTCGGATGAAAATTCCATCCGACTACATCTTAAGGCTGAGTAACTGCTTAGAAATTATTCAATTAGGATGTAAAGGTCTAATCCTTTACGCCAATAAAAAAAGACCGTTGTTACGGTCTTGAGTTTAGGGCGGTCGCCCCTGCTTAAACTGTTTCGCCAGTCGCTGCATGAATTGTTCGTCCTACAAAACCTGCTCCAGCGCTGCCGTGACCTTGGCACTCGCCGCTCCCTGCGCACAATCCTGCCGCAACTGTTCCAGGCAGAGCCGCTTGTCAAGCAGGCAGGTAAACAGGTTAACGAAGCGATCCACTGTAGTCAGTATTTCCAACTCAATCGTCGCCCAGGACCCAGGGTCATGATGCCTGAGTATCAGCTCAGACAGCCGGTTTCCCAGCTTCAAGCCGGCCACTATCTGACAGCCGGTCTGGACATGGCTGGGCGAAGTGTCAAGGATTTTGCCGATATCGTGCAAGACAGCCGCCCAAAGCAATCGTTCATGCTGCTCATCTGAAAGCAGCAGCAACCGGGCCACTTTATCGCAATAGTCTTTGACCTGACAAGCATCCAGGGGCTTAGCCGCTCTTAACTCCCACTTATAGAAGATAGGAGCCCCTAAAGGGAGCCTTCGGCTTAACGAAATCATAGATTTCGAGCCTCAGTCTCTTAGAGCGGGTTAGCCATCGGATAAAAAAGAATGCCAAAAGGGGCTGTGTCGAAACTACATTTCGGCACAGCCCCTTCACAATACAATTTAGTTTTCACAGTTTGCCAGCGGGAACTTATTTTAGTCAGTCAGCTGGAACAGAGTTTTAGCAGATTCAGACAAATCCCCTGCGAGTGTCGCTAACGTCTGACTGGCTTTCGCCATTTCCTGAATAGCGGCGGTCTGCTCGTTGACATTGCCATCAATATTGTCAATTTTCGCTGACAAATCACTTAGAGACAGATGAATTTTACCAAGCGAATCTGAGATCCGTTTGACAGAATCTGCGCTGGCTACAGCCAGCTTGCGAACCTCTTCAGCAACCACGCCAAAGCCCCGGCCTACTTCACCGACTCTAGCTGCTTCGATAGCGGCATTGAGCCCAAGCAGATTCGTCTGACTGGCAACATTGCGGATAAATGTCACGATCTCGTCTGTCTGACGTGCGGTCGCCAATAGTCCCTTGCCCAATTCACCCAATTCGCTGCTGGTATCAGCCAGATTCAAAGCCCGGCTGGCTAATTCCTCCATGCCTGCAGTCAGTTCTTCCGATGCAGACGCCAACTCACTGGATACGCTGTTGATGGTTTCAAACGAAGTAACATTCTGTGTGGTTGTGACGCAGCCAACTACCCGACCGCCTTCTTTAAAGGGCAGCGCACAGGCTACATAAGGGACGCCATAGGCAGACTGCTCGCGACTAATATATCGCACCACCTGACGACCAGTCTCAATCGCCTGTTTGGTCGCACCGCTACGGACAGGTTCGCCGACCCGGGTTCCAAGGTTGAGGTCCGAAGCAGGAATATAAAGAATATAATTCCCGTCACGGGCAACCGTCATTCCGATATCGCCTGCCACCACATCATTCATATAGGGCGCCACTTTACAGAACATTTCCAATAATTCATATCCACTTGTCTCTGCCACGAACAATCACCCTCATCCCCATAATATAAGCTAATCGAATCCTTTTACATTTCATTGTACAAGACCGGAATCGCCTCGTATACAGGACTTTTGTCCCGGTCATGATCTAATGGTTGCGCTCTCCCTTAGCAAAAAGTCTCTTACCCGAACAAGCAAAGAAGTTTTAAAAATAACAGCACAAAATACGATTGTCCTGAATAGTATGATAGCGATAAGAGAGGGATTTTTGCGGAGGCGAGAAAGATGTTTGTTTATTATGTCTCCACAACTATATTCTCTTTTATCCGCTTTCTTGGCCCTGTATACCGATTGCTCGTATGGCTAAGCGTCCGCCAATTGCAAAGAGAGCTTTCTCAGCGGATAGGCGAATCGCTTAGTTTATCTATTGCCTACAAGACATATTGGCCAGAAGTTATCCTCATCGCCGAAAGACATCCGACTAGAGATTGGAAGCCACAATTTCGTTTCTGTATTCGCCGCGACATGCGAGGTGTGGTCCTTGATTCACTAAAATTCCCCGGAGAACTGCGCGGTCGAGGACTGGGACGGTTTTGCGTCAGGTGGCTCAAGAAATTCTGTCGTTGGTTCGGGTTTGCTTTCATCGTGCTTGGTTCATACCCGGAAGCGGAAGGATTCTGGAAGAAAATGAAGTTCACAATGCTGGAGTACCCTGAGTGGAGTACATACTGGAAATGACCCCAACAAATTCAATCAGTCAACTGGTACATCGTCTTCGCAGATTCAGACAGATTACCTGCCAGCATAGCGAGCGATTGACTGGCTTTCGCCATTTCTTGAACCGCTGCAGTCTGTTCGTTAACATTGCTGTCAATATTCTCAATTTTCTTGGACAACTCGTCTAGGGATTGATGGATTTTGCCTAGAGAATCAGAGATTCGCTTGACCGAGTCTGCACTTGCCACAGCAAGTTTGCGCACTTCTTCGGCAACAACGCCAAACCCCCGCCCCATTTCACCAACCCTGGCTGCCTCGATGGCGGCGTTGAGTCCGAGCAAATTGGTTTGACCCGCCACATTTCGAATAAAGGTAACAATTTCATCTGTCTGTCGGGCAGTCGCCAACAGCCCTTGGCCTAATTTGCCGAGTTCATGACTGGTGTCAGACAGGTTCAAAGCACGACTGGCGAGTTCTTGCATACCTGCTGTTAGTTCTTCAGACGCAGACGCCAATTCACTAGAAACGTTATTGACGGTTTCGATCCCTGTTATACTTTGCGTGGTTGTCACACAACCCACCACTTTGCCGGCAACATCTTGGATCGGCAAAGCACAAGCGACATAAGCCACGCCATAGGCTGACTGATCGCGGGTAATATACCGAACCACCTGTTTGCCAGTCTCTATAGCTCGTTTCGTAGCTCCGCCACGGACCGGATCTCCGGGCCGGTTCCCAAGATTGAGGTCTGAAGCTGGAATATAGCTATCGTACCGTCCATCACGGATAATCGATATTCCAACATCGCCTGCTATCACATCATTCATATAAGGCGCGACTTTACAAAAAACGTCCAACAATTCATAACCAATCGTCTCTGCCACGTAAATTCACCCTCATTTCTCTAATATGTATAATTCCGACTAATCACTCTGACTTTATTGTACAAGGCCAGAAGTGCATCGTATACAGGATTTTTGTCCTAGCCGCCATCAAACGCTTGCGCTCACCCTAACTGCCAGAAACTCCTGCCAGTGGCAGTGACGCATATTTAATCCGGACTGGAAAGGTGCAGGTTATTACAAGAAATACTGGCAGGACAAACGCCCTGTTCTTACCGTTGAATTCCCGCCAGATCCTTAACCACCTCACCAGCCAAGATCAGGCCAGCCACAGAAGGCACAAACGAAATACTGCCGGGGACCTGACGCCGCATGGCGCAGGTGCGAGCTGAGCCAGGGGGACAAATGCAATCCTGACCACACGCGCCTTCAGTAGACGGAGTTAGCGGTTTTTCCTGTGAGTATACAACCTTTAGCGAGAGTATGCCAAGCTTTCTCAGCTCGCGTCTGACCACCCGTGCTAGTGGACAACCGGTTGTTTTGGCAATGTCGGTCACAATAAACGCTGTAGGGTCAAGCTTATTGCCAGCGCCCATGCAACTGATGACTGGGATATTCCGCTGTTTGGCGCGGACAATCAGATCAATCTTCGCAGTTACGGTATCCACGGCATCGACAATATAATCGTAGTCACCAGACAAGAGTTCTTCAGCTGTATCCGGCAAGTAGAACTTCTGGTGAAGGGTTACCTCTGCTCTCGGATTAATCTCTAAAATTCGTTCACGCATAACCTCTACCTTGGGCCGGCCAACCGTTCTGGTTGTAGCCGGCAGTTGCCGGTTAAGGTTAGTTAGACATATGCAATCATCATCCACCAAGGTAAATCTGCCTATTCCACAGCGAGCCAGGCCCTCTACAGTAAATGATCCGACTCCGCCAACGCCAAATATAGCGACATGACTAGCAGCCAATTTAGCCAAGGCTGGAGCGCCGATCAATAGTTCAGTACGAGAAAATGCATGTAGCATTAAAATCACCTTCTGTTACGTATTTTTCTTCCTTCTTAGAGGCTGTTACAAAACGCCCATCTGCGACGCGCACGGATGCGCTAGTGTCGAACGCGCCAAGGATGGCTGGCGTTCGACCGTTGCACCCGCAAGGGGTATGCCGCCAACACTACGGCGCTATAGCGCTAACAGTCTTTCTTTTCTATGGTTGCGTGTTTTTTGAAACACGCTTTAAAGCCTGCTGGCTAAGACTATTTCTTTCCCAAAATACTCCGTCGGTATACCCCTGAATACTATTGTCTAGGGTAGTATGATCCAGGCGCTTCTCAGCCAATAAACAATAGTCTTCATTGCTATCAATCCCAAGATAACGCCGACCGAGTTTCTTTGCAGTCACCGTCGTCGTACCGCTGCCCAAAAATGGATCAAATACGAAATCCCCCTCGTTGCTAGAGGCTAAGATTAATTTCGCCAATAGCTTTTCACTTTTTTGGGTGGGATGATCAGTATTCTCCGGCATTGACCAGAACGGTATCGTAATGTCTGTCCACAAATTCGACGGCGCAGTGTCACGGAAATTGCCATCTTCTGTTTCCAGCCAATCTTTGGGTGAGCCATCATTCTGGCGATAAGGCGCAAGCACCCGGCGGCGAAGTCTAACTGCATCAGCATGGAACGTATAGTCAGCTTTATTTACAGTGCAGAACCAAATGTCTTCACTACAGTTTTTCCAGTTTGCGCGTGCGCCGCGCCCCTTTTCTCGTTCCCAGGTTATCCGGTTTTGAACATGAAAATGGCGTGAAGCCACCTCATAAATTGACGTTGATGTTAACCAATCACCACAAATGTAGACAGATGCGGTCGAGTGAAGCGTTGGCTTCAATGCTGTGATCACCATATCCAGCCACTGCGTGTACTCTGGAACCGAAACCTGCTTAACGGTTAGTCCAGTAAAACGTTTCGTCAGATTGTACGGAGGATCAAGAATCAACAAATCGACAAACGCTAACGGTAATTTCTCAATAACCTGGAAGCAATCGCCGTGAATCGTTCCAACAGGTGGTGTTTCCAGTTTACTCTGTCGCGGCAATTCAATCAGATGCTTCCGCAACATGGTCCGCTCCGTATCAGTGAGGATCAGTGTCCGATTTCGGCCTGCTCGGATTTTATCTTCACTTTTATTCATGTTTTGTCAGTACGGCGTGTATGATACAAATCAAACCCGTCTCCTCGTTTCCTTCCTTCTAGCCTCTTCGCATTTTCGCCTAAATTCCCCATAATCCCTGCAAATCTGCGAAAAATACATCACAAAAAAAGAGGTGATCATTTAGTTTCGCCCAAGCCTTTATAATTGCTGCAACGAAATACATTAAACCGCTTCGTCCCAAAGCGATTTTCATAGACCAAGGTTCGAAAGTGCTCGACCCGTGAGAAGGCTGAGAACACCGCCGCTGTGGGTTCGTCCTCACCAATCCAAATAGCATTCCTGCCTATTAAATCGCTCAGACGATCGTGCCAAAATGTGTATTGGTTAAGCGGCGCAGTTTCCAGAATATAAACCTCTGGCCGACCGGGAAGATAGTATGCGACTGCCGAGGCATTCTCATAGTTGTCGCTCAAAACGAATTCATCACTGCGGCGGAGATCTGCCGCAGAAAACAGATGATCATAGCCAAGAAACTTGTTCTTCATGACCAATTCGCTTGGCATAAAAGGAACCAACTCCGGCCCCTTAAAGAAAATCACTGCCAGCAGAGTAAACACTCCCGCCCAGCGGATGAGTCTGGCTCTCCCTGTCTGAAGCAGCCAGTGCGCTAACAGGACTGAGCCGCTGACCATAGCCGGCATGGCCCAATTTAACTCAGATTTCTTATATAAAGAATTATAGCCGAAAAACAATAGAGTAAAAATAAATGGCCAAACAAGAATAGCCAAGCGCGGCTCACGAAAACTTTTCAGCCGTTCCTTTGCCAAAAAGAACAATAGACTTAAAAAGAAAAATGGATTGGAGACTGCCGCTTGTCCGGTAAAAAATTCGACAATCGACGCTGGCTTCAATATTTTTTCTTCAGCAACCCCATGGTTAAACTGGTACTGGAAGGATGCCCAGTCATGGCTGGCATTCCAGGCAATAACCGGCGAAAAGACAACTACTCCGAAAAGGATGGCCAGCAATAATTCTTGCTTGACCAATAACCTGCGAAAGCGAGGCGTGAATAGCAAGAACAATAGCAATGAAGCAGGTAAAAGCACACCTGTGTATTTTGATAACAAGGTGCAGCCAATGCTGACACCGGCAAGCGCCAATAAACCAGGACGTTCTTCGAACAGACTGCGACAAACCAGGTATAAGCTTAAAGCCCAGAAAAAGCAGAGAAACGGGTCAGGCGTGACAGCTAGGTAACCTACCTGGGTCATCGGCACAAGCAAGTAAATAACCAGGGCGATTTCACCTGTCTTGCGGGTAAAGAGAATACAGCCCGTCCGGTAGATCAGCCAAGCAGCACCAGACATCGCGGCAACTGCCGCCAGACGAATGAGGACCTCGCTGTCGCCAAATACAGTCATCAGGCGAATGGCGTAAGCCACCATTGGCGGGTGATCATAGTAGGACAAAGCAAGGTTTTTTGACCACACCCAATAGTACGCTTCATCGGGATGCAGCGGCAGAGTAGCATTATAAGCTACGTTAAATAGGACGATAAGTAAGAAGAATAGCTTTATCCCTAGGCGCATTGACACCTCCAAAAAATTCGCGGTCAAGGCATGTCATTTTTTCCATCTGTATATTATACCATCATTTGCGGTCATAACTCTCAGGTTTTGACGCCGAACTCTGATTTTTTCGCATTTGTTTCTTCATGGTCTCTGGAAAACTGTCCGGGTCAAATGCCGCTTCATGGCAATGACCGGTTCCGTCTTCTTTTTGATTGATACTCGGCAGTAACCGATCACTCACAGCCTTAAGAATATTTTTCAGCATAACTAACCCCTCCATTCATCCTCAAGTCTTATTACCTCTATTATATGTCGCTTCTGATTTTATCGGAAGGTATATTTATCCAATCCATTAATTGTTTACTTACTATTCGGATTATGATATCATAAATACGTAATGCAACACATATGTGTTATACTAATTTGGTGGACTTATCAGAAAAATGTTGCAATGGGTTTGGAGGAGAATCATGAGTACTCGAATTGCTATCAATGGCTTTGGCCGCATCGGACGTATGTGCATGCGTGCCTCATTGGAAAGGTCAGATATTGAAGTCGTCGCGATTAATGGCACGACTGATGCCACAGCGCTGGCACACTTATTGAAGTATGATTCAGTACACGGAAAACTGCCGTTCCGTGTCGAGGCTGAAGGTAATGCACTAAGTATCAACGGACATACCATTCCTGTGTTGTCAGAGCGTAATCCGGCCAATTTACCTTGGGGTAGGCTTGGCGCCGACATTGTCATTGAAGCGACCGGCAAATTTAATTCCAGCGAAGAAGCAAAAGCACATCTTGACAGTGGAGCGAAAAAAGTCATTTTAACCGCCCCTGCTAAAGATGATGGTCGAACGATCGTTGTGGGCGTAAACGAGGACGCTTACCAGCCTGACGTGGATCATATTGTTTCAAACGCTTCCTGCACAACTAATTGTCTAGCGCCTATAGTCAAGGTTATTCACGAACGGTTTGGCATCGTCAGCGGACTGATGTCGACCGTTCATGCGTTTACAACCGATCAGCGCAGTTTAGACAATTCACATAAAGATCCGCGTCGCGGCCGATCCTGCACACAATCCATTGTACCAACCGCTACTGGTGCAGCCAAAGCAATCGGGTTGGTAATTCCTGATCTGAAAGGAAAACTCAACGGCATCGCCATTCGTGTTCCGGTGCCAAATGTCTCACTAGCCGATTTAGTCATCGAATTATCGCAAGATGTTACTACTGAATCAATCAATCAGGCGCTGCAAACCGCGGCACAGGGTAAATTAGAAGGTGTCCTTGAGTATTGTGAAGAGCCGTTGGTTTCTGTCGATTTTCTTAATAATAGCCATTCAGCAATTGTCGACGCACTTTCCACCATGGTCATGGGAAAACGGACCGTAAAAATCCTTGCCTGGTATGACAATGAATGGGGTTACTCCTGCCGGGTTATCGACCTTGCCAAACTCATGGGTGAACAGTTGGCTCTATCCGGCAAGTCACGCCAAATGAATAGAGTGGCAGTTTAGCGCGTCCATTGAGCATAGTACGTCAACCACGGAGTATCCAGATTAAATGGAGGGTACAAGAGAAGATTGGTTTTAATATCTTCTCTCTGTGTACTCTACGAGCCCTCTGTTTCCTCCGGGGAAAACGTAGCCTCATCTTTGAATCTATTCTTTCCGGCAATCGGCAAAAATGGTTAAGGAGGCTTCGGTATGTACGGTCGAGAATGTACACATTGCGCGGGTTCAGGAAAACGTTTGGTTGATTGTCCTTACTGTCGTGAAACAGATGCTTTTGAACACGACAATCTCACTCCTGGCGAATGTATCGCCTGCCACAACGCCGGGTGCGTCGACATTGCCTGTCCGTTTTGCCACGGCTCTGGTTATTTCCATGAAGCCGCGAAGGCGATGTAAGAAAATCACGAAAAAGCTTCCGTCTAGAAAAGAGACGGAAGCTTTTTTTGTTTCGATCCCTTTGTTAAATTCCATATATTGCCAATTTGCTTTCTCTCGTCTATAATCAAAATATGGATCCCAAAATACGGATCCCAAAATACGGATCCCAAAATATGGTAAGGAGGAAGACAGATGACGCGTAAACCTCTTCTCGTGTTGACCATGGTTTTTTTATTCGTGTTTAGCTTACAGGTCGCTTGCTTTGCCGAAAGTCCGGCCAATCTCCCCCACATCAAAATCCTTGCTACAGGCGGAACCATAGCCGGTTCCGGAGCTACCAGTTCCACAACAATCGGCTATACTGCCGCCGTCGCTCCAGTTGACGCGCTGATAAGCAATGTTCCCGAGCTTAAGAAAGTCGCTAATGTGAGCGGCGAACAAATTTCCCAGATCGCCAGCGAAAACATGACCAATGAGGTTTGGCTTAAACTGGCAAAGCGAGTCAACCAACTGTTAGCCCAGAATGATGTCGACGGCATCGTCATCACCCATGGCACAGATACACTGGAAGAAACCGCTTATTTTCTCAACCTTGTTGTGAAAAGCGAAAAACCTGTGGTCTTAGTCGGATCCATGCGTCCGCCGACAGCAATGAGTGCAGACGGTATGCTGAACCTCTATCGTGCTACGATATTAGCGGGCAGTAAAGACGCTATCGGCAAAGGCGTAATGGTAATGCTCAACGATACCATTCACTCTGGCCGTGACGTAACAAAAACGATTACTGACCGGGTGGATACGTTTAAGGCTCCGGAAATTGGCCCACTCGGCTTCTTCACCGGCGACAAACCTGTATTCTATAGGGCGGCGCTCCGCAAACATACTACCGCAACTGAATTCGATGTCATGAGCCTATCCGATCTACCGCGGGTTGATATTGTCTATCACTATGCCAATAATACCGGCACTGCGATTGAAGCAATCGCTCAAGCTGGCGCGAAAGGTATTGTGCATGCCGGCACCGGAAACGGCAGCATCGGCAAAGCTGAATATCCCGCTGTTGAAGCAGCCCAAAAGCAAGACATTGTAATTGTCCGCAGCGCTCGCGTTGGCAATGGTATTGTCGCCCGCAATGGCGAAGCCAATGATGACAAGTATAACTTTGTGGCTGGCGATAATCTTAATCCGCAAAAAGCCCGCATCCTGCTAATGCTGGCTTTAACTAAGACAGCTGATCCCAAACTGATTCAAGAAATGTTCTGGAAATACTAAGCGACCAATACGAAACAGGGGCTGTCAAGCAAGTAATTGCTTGACAGCCCCTGTTTTGCGAAGGCTTACCTGTCAAAATTCCGCAACACTATAGCCCCAAAAGATCGAGTGTTTTCCGGTCAACGACTCCGGTAGGCTTGAGGCCTTTATCATGTTGAAACCGCTTTACTGCCACATCAGTATCACTATTAAAGAAGCCGTCAGCCCTCCCTTCTAAATAACCGAGCGTTCTTAGCTTCACCTGCAATTGCACTACGTCCGGCCCCATAGACTGCATCTTTAAGATATGCCGTATCGGGTTAATCTGGCCTTCGATTCGCACCGGCGTTCCTATGGGAACCCATTGAAACAGTTCTTCGACATCTTTGTTACGCATACGAATGCACCCGTGGCTGGCAAAATGCCCGATGCTCCAAGGCTGGTTGGTTCCATGAATTCCATAGCCACCCCAGGGAACGTTCAGCGCAAGATACCGTGTGCCAAATACGCCATCGCGATAGGATTTCCAGGCCACAACCCACTCGCCAATTGGCGAAGGAGTGTCACCTTTTCCCACTGCAACGCGATACTGCTTATAAATCTTTCCGTCATTATGCAGTTCTAGCAGACGAGCCGGAATTTTAATGACAATGGACACTTTACCCTTTGGCGCTTCCATGGGCTGATTAGGAATAGCGGCTAGTTCCAGTTCGTCCCAGTAGTCTAGCCCCACACTCGCGATAACCAAACTGATCAGAAGAACGCCCAGTACTGAGAAGAATAAGGAGTTTCGAATCAATAAAGGCCTCATGTTTAACCACTCCCGCACAAGAAGACTCGGGATAATATATGCGAGACGTGGCTCTATTCAGCACAAGCAATCGACACTCGCAAAAAGTAGGGATCAAGTTTCTTACATCCTCTTGCCTAATCAGCCAATTTGCTTGACAATAGAAGCTAAGAATATTCTAGTCAGCAAAATACAGAATTGAAGATAAAATTAGGGAGGTAAGGATGAGCGTTTTCAAACGAGTCGCTATTGCGGCAGGGTTATTCTCGGTTTTAGTACTACAAATTTCAACAGTTATGCCATATCCGACACCACCGGCCGCCAAGAATCTTATCAGAACAGAGCGTTTTTTTGATCTGACCATCCTGGGAAGACCTATGGCAACAAAGGAACAATGTATAAGTTATCTGCTGCGGCGCAACCCTTTACCCTTGATCTCGGTTAGTCCAAGCCAATTGGTAGACCTTTATTATCAGGAGGCCCTTTTAGAGGGAATCCGTCCTGATTTAGCGTTCGCTCAGGCACTGCATGAAACTGGCAATTTTGCCTACGGGGGCGATGTGGTTCCATTACAGAATAATTATTGCGGTTTGGGAACCACTGGCGGCGGCGTGAAAGGCGCTTGGTTTCCCACAGCCCAAATTGGCGTACGAGCACAAATTCAACATCTATTGGCATATAGCACCAAGCGCTCGCCGTTATTGCCGATAGTCGATCCCCGTTATGAATTGGTGAAGAAAACTAGTAATTTCGGCCAATCGCTAACTTGGACTGATTTAAATGGCAAATGGGCCGTCCCTGGCCGAACCTATGGTCAGAAAGTCCAGACAATCCACGAGGCCATTCTAACTGGCAAGTAAGCTCACTTAATGCCCAGCTAGTCACATGATTAGCTGCAGACCGTTGATAAACGCCCATCTGCGTTGCACCCGTAAAGGGTATGCCGCCAACTCCATTGAATAGGACGTTCAGGTGCCGGAAGGCCATGGACGGCCGAAACCGGCAAAAGGCGCTGAAGCGCCAAGAGTTGCGCAATCAGCCCCTAAAATCCAGCAGCGCCGCGTACCTACGAACGTACGCGGCGCTGCTGGATTTTAGGGGCTGCCTAGTGATGCTATTAAACCTAGGTGAGTCAAGTCGCTTACATTCTCATAGGCAACAACATCTGAACATTTCTAAACGGTCTGGGGATGAGGTTTTTCCACAATCTACTTGCTAATCACAGATTAGTAGGCTTGCTTTTTTCCGACAGTTGCCATATAAATTGCAAACGCATTTTCCCCATCAATACCAAGGAAAGCGTTCATCTGGTCGTCATCATAGGCAGCGATGGCACAGACACCGGCATCAATGCTTTCAGCGGCAAGATAGAGGTTTTGACAAACATGACCCGCATCGAGGTGCAGATAACGATAGCCACGATCACCATAGCGCCAAGCCATGCGATAAGGAACGGCTACCCAGATGAAAAGGGCGGCCGCGGTTTTGACAAACGGCTGACCATGACAAAGCTCAGTTGCTTTTGCCGCAATATCGCCGCTCGCAGCAGGAGTTATCAGCGCTAACTGGTGCTTGCTAGCAATATATCGATATAAACCTGACTGGAGGCCGGCAACATTGTTAACGACCAGCCACGTTTCCAACGCATGACGACTGCCAGCAGAAGGCACGTTACGGGCTGTGCGGTTAGAGTATACTTGTTTGACTCCCTGGGTACACCACAACAAGTGGGACAACTCTGCAAGCGACAACGGGAGATTGTTATACTGGCGGACGCTTTGGCGGCGCTGGATAGCGGTGGTTAATTCAACAGGATTTAGCGGCGCATCCTGCGGTAAGTCAATAGTGACAGCTTCCTGATCCCACTCTAGCTCCAGCGGCGGTTGTGGGACTCCTGACAGTTGGTCAGACTTTTCCAGGTATGGATACTTGGTTTTTTCGATAAATTCTTTACCGTTTTTCAAATCGAACACCTCATTTTGCAATCATTTTTTCTACATTATAGCGCAGTAAACGAAAACAAGGATATGGCAAAGCTTCCGATGTCTCAGCTATACGGGAAAAGAGTCACTGCGATTTCCCCCTACACAAAACTGGCATTTCTTTAATGATTTCCCCAGACGAAACTAGATAAGCCTTATCAAACAAATTACAGGCCGGGCAGATGTGGTTAGGGATAACTTCTACCTTATCACCAACATTGACTCTGTTTCTAAACTCTTTATCGATGATTATTCCGTGTTCATCAAAAACGCCACTCAATCGGACATTTGCCGAGTTTTTTACCAGTCCGTAGCCGTAAGTAGCGCAAATGCCGCCACTGCGGTTCTGCGAAGTCAGGGATTTTGCGCCAGCATCTAAGACAACCCGTTCTTCTGTTGGTTTACTAATAACCGTTGTCAATATAGTGGCGGCACATTTCGAGAATTCCTGCAGAGCAGTGCCTTGCCCCACATCCATGAAGATATATGTTCCCGGCCTGATCTCGGTTATGCCGTCACTGATCGCTGCGTTCATTAACGACGGAGTGGAGCCGATACTAACAGTATCGATTGCTACGCCTAATGATCGAATGATATTGGCAGCTCTGATGGTTCTCTGTTGACTCTCTATCGCTAATTTTAAACAATCTTCAATATCTTTTGCTTTGTAGCAATGTCCTTCGTGAGAAAAAATACCCTTTAGCAAGACTTTCTGTTTCGATTTTATATAATTGACCAGATTAATCAACTGTTCGTCAGTGATTACGCCAGAGCGGTTTTCTCCCACTTCCAGTTCAATCAGAACTTCAAGCCCGGATTCTTCCGACTGAAAAACCTCCTCAATCTGATCGATCTGGTATTCATTATCGACGCCAACACGTATGTTTATCTTTTGATGGAGCGCTTTGATTCGCTCCAACTTGGATTTTCCCACTATTTCATTGGCTATAAAAATGTTCTTCAAGCCATGTTCTGCCATGACTTCAGCTTCGCCGACTTTAGCGACAGTGATACCAAATGCGCCTAATTGCGTCTGTAATTGCGCCAGTTCCGGCATACGATGGGTTTTGATATGTGGTCGTAGGTTTACCTGATACTGATCTGCTTTTGCTTGCATGAAGCGAAGATTGTTTTGCATGATATCATTGTCGATTAACAGCGCCAGGGACTCAATGCCTTGATAGAGAGATTTTAACATATCGGACACCCTCCTCCTAATTTAACGTATCGCAACAGATCACTTTCCTTTGGCTTCATCAATATAGCTATATACTGTCACCTTCGATATTCCCATTTTAATAGCAACTTTATCGATTGCGCCCTTAATCAGAAAAACCCCTTTCTGTTCCATAAATCGGATCATGTCTATCTTTTCTTCACGCTTCAATTCAGCGATGTCTTTATTACCAATAATCTTTTCGATCAGATCATCGACTATTTCTGTAATATGTTCTATTTCATTCTGACTCGCTTCAGGAACGCCTACGTGATTATTGGGCGAATAGCCAGGAAGCATAGCTGTGAGCCAGTGAATGTTACTGGTTATTTGCGTGGTATCTAGGTTCACGCACAAAGCGCCAACTACTTTTTTCGCGACATCGCGTAAAAGAACAGTAGACGATTTAATGAGTCTTCCATCCTCTGTATGAAAGTAATAATTGGCAGAACAATCATTGGAAAAATTCTGTGACAACAATACTTGGGTTACGAGGTGATCAAAGCTCTGTCCAACTTGTCTGCCTGTCACATGGTTATTTAGCGTATACACTACAGAATTTTGGGGCACTTCCAGGTCATGAATCACCACTTCACAATCGTTGCCAAAGGTTTTAGCAATCAACTGGGCAATGGGTATATATTGTTCAATAACTTTATTTAGCATCACTACGCGCCTCCCTTTTGTATAAATATTTATATACATTCTGCCTAATACTGTAGACATATACTAATTTATCTTGATTTTATATAAATTTTTATATAAAATCAAGATAAATTGATAGAAAAGTTGAGGTGATTCCACTCATGCAACTAATTAGCATTGACGGAGCTAAACAACCGGCTGGGCATTATTCACCAGCAACGAAAGCAGGTAACCTGATCTGCATTTCCGGGCAAGTGCCGACCAATCCATATACTGGCGAGAAGTGTACTGGCGGAATTAAAGAACAGACGCAGCAAGTGCTAAAAAATATCGAAACTGTGCTGCTAGCTGCTGGTGCAAGCAAAAATGATGTCATAAAGACAACGGTTTATGTTTCAGACATATCGTTGTGGGACGAAGTAAACGCCGTGTATGCCGAGTACTTTGGCAGTCATAAGCCAGCAAGAGCAATTGTGCCAACCAAGGATTTGCATTATGGCTTTTTAGTCGAGATTGAAGCAATGGCCTATAAAGTAGACTTAGCTTTAGGTGGGGTTTTAACCCCATCTGAAGGTTAGTCGCCCTTATCCAGGGACTTAGCCGCTCTTAACCCCCACTTGTAGTGGGAGTCTTAGAGCGGGTTAGTCATCGGACAAAAAAGACTGAAAGGAGAAACGCAACAATGAACTATATTTGTACTGAGTGCAAAGAAAGATTTGCGTTAGAAAGCAATCGCTGGAAGTGCAGTTGCGGTGGATTGCTACATTTGGAATATGAGAAAAAGCAGTTAGATTTTCAGGCCACCGCCATATCGAGAAGCCACTCACTTTGGAAATATATCGATGCTCTGCCGTTTGATCAAGAGGACTGTTGGCAGGAAGTTACTTTAGGCGAAGGTGATACCCCACTGATTGCTGTCAGTAAAAACTTGTACGCGAAAGCAGACTATTATATGCCAACCCTCTCCTTTAAGGATCGTGGCGCGGTAGCGCTGATTGCGATGGCTAAGAAATTAGGCGTAAAACGTGTAGTTGCCGACAGCAGCGGCAATGCAGGAACGGCGATTGCCGCTTATTCTGCCAGAGCGGGCATTGCCTGTGACGTATTTGTACCTGCATCAACCTCTGATAAGAAAATCAAACAAATTGAAGCCCACGGCGCGACCATTCACAAAATTCCCGGTACGCGTGAGGACACTGCCAAAGCCGCAATTGACATGGTGGAAAGCACCAACCTGTTTTATGCCAGTCACATCTATAACCCCCTATTCTGGGAGGGTACCAAGACCTATTTTTACGAGGTCTTTGAACAATTTGACGGGGTAATGCCGGAAGCATTTATTATCCCTGTTGGCAATGGCACCCTGTTATTAGGCGCCTATATCGCGTTTCAAGAGCTGCTTTCTTGGGGCTTGATTGATAGGATGCCGAAAATTCTGGCAGTGCAGGCGGACAACTGTGCTCCCATTTTAAAAGCCTTACATCAGGGTAAAGATACGGTAGATCCGGTTGAAAATACAGGAACCTTGGCTGAGGGCATCGCGATTGCCGCACCGGCCAGAGGCGCAGAAATTCTAGACGCAGTGCGAAAAACTGGCGGCGATATCATCGGCGTAGCAGAGGAAGAAATTAGCCTAGCAAGACAAGTAATGGCCGCCCAGGGCATCTATGTAGAGATTACCTCAGCAGCCAATTATGCCGGCTATTTAAATTATGTAAAAAAATATCCGGCACTTAAAGAGCAGATCGTGGTCTTCCCGCTCTGCGGCGCCGGAATTAAAAGCAACTAGGTACGTTTAGCACTAACGCCACTAGCGACACTAGCCCTACAATGTGGACAATACATTCTAAAACCGTACCCCGCATAGTGACGCTCGTGCCGTTTTGGCGCTCGTGCTATCGTTCTCCGTCCCCCGTAGCTCCGTTGCGCCTTGTGCTGTTCGTGCTAAACGCGCCCCGCATCAGGCTATTTCACATATGGGTATGCCCCGTTCCAGACGATGTCTTTGTAGGTGATGGGATCAGTATCTCCTTCTGTGCTGATGATAAGAATTCGCGCAGTCTGATTGAGCTTGAGTTTTTCGGTTATTGGCTTGAGATCATCACGTTCAGCCAGCAGACTGACAAGACCCAGCCCGACCGCGCCAGATTCGCCAGAAATGACACGCGGATCGCTGCCTTGTGGATTAGCCAGAAGCCGCATGCCGCGCGCTGCTACATAATCCGGACAGACGGCGTACCATTCGGCATAATCTCGCAATATTCCCCAGGAAATACTATTTGGTTCTCCACAGGCCAAGCCGGCCATGATAGTATTTAGATCACCAGTCACCGCGTGCGGCTCACCATCATCAGCGACAATCGACTTGTAAAGGCAGGCCGCTTTATCAGGTTCGACAATAACCGTGGCAGGACGTTCTTCACCAAACTTGTCCGCAAGATAGCCGAGAATACTGCCAGCAAACGAGCCGACGCCGACCTGCAAAAATATGTGGGTCGGCTTTTCATCACCAGCTTCAACAATTTGCTCCAGCGCTTCACGGATGATAGTCGCATAGCCCTGCATAATCCAAGTCGGTATTTTTTCATAGCCAGGCCAAGCTGTATCCTGAACGACCACCCAGCCATTTTCCTGGGCATGCCGGTTGGCCAGACGAACCGTATCATCGTAGTTCAGATCGGTAATCGCCGCGACGGCGCCTTCGGCTCTGATGTTCGCCAATCGAGTAATCGCCGACCCCTTCGGCATATAGACAACTGCCTTTTGACCAAGCTGATTAGCCGCCCAGGCCACACCGCGGCCATGGTTGCCGTCAGTCGCTGTGACAAACGTAACTTCGCCGATTTCGGCTTTGACTGCTGACGATTTTAGCATTTCAAATGTCAGTTGATTCATCGGCAGACCGAGCTTTTCGCTCAAATATTTGCCGATAGCAAAGGAACCACCCAACACTTTGAATGCATTGAGGCCAAAACGATGCGATTCATCCTTGACCCATATTTTTCCGACATTGAACTCCTTTGCTAACCGGTCAAGCGATTGCAGCGGTGTCACAACATACTGTGAAAAGCTCTGATGAAAGGCAACGACTTCGTTTATGGTCTGTTCAGAAAGAAAAGCTGTCGTCACCTTCTCCGCCAGCGGCTTATTGACCTGCTCGTTATATCTCCATAGAATGTCATTGTTATTACTCATCTTACAAAGCACTCCCTGCCTTTTATATTCCTGTTGCAAGGAAGGATTTCGACGCATCCAGCTAATGACCTCCAACCTCCACAAACAAAAAAATGACCACTCTGGACGTGTCACTATCAAGAAAAGTAAACCAGGAGTCAAATTTACCCGTCTAACGACGGCTTGCCCAGCTCTGCAAAGGCATAAATGCTGGTCGAGTCTTAAGACTCTCTGAAAGGCATACCAGGCATACCAACCAGACCTGAGCCTGTGCAGCATTCGCTGTTTTTAGCCGGAAAATCAGGGTTAACAAATTCCATACCATTCTGCGCATGCTTTTGAGGTTTGGTGCTTGTTTTTGAAGCTCATATGTCCAGCCTGACAAATACAGATTTAGGTATCTTTATTAAATTCGGTATTAGGATTCAACAGTCAAAGATTTTGAATGCATCGTTGTAAACAAAGTTAAAAAATTATGGGCCGCAGCGGACAAGTAGCGGTTCCGCATCCAGATGACTGCAGCAGTAGTTTCAAGGCAGGGATTAGTAATTGTTTTATACGTAAGATTAGTACTCGGAATAAGACCAATCGCTGCCCTGGGTACAATGGCTATTCCTATGTCAGCATCAGCCCACACAAGAATCGGCATAACATCATCACTCATACACACAAATTCTGGTGCAAAACCGAATTGTTGGCAATACTCAACAATCATTGCTTCGTATTTGCGGTGAATCAATAAAGGCTTGCCCGCCAGTTCCGACAACTGTATGCAATCTGTATGGTCACCTAGATAGTCATTGTGGTTTTTATTTATAGCGGCGACTAATGGTTCATTCGGTAGTTTTATTGATTCGTAGATTTCTGCATCAAATGGGAACCGAACTATCCCTATTTCAATTGATCCTCTATTTAAAAGCTCGGTAATCCGGTTTGTTTCCCCTTCCCACAATTGAAAACTAACACTGGGAAATGAGCTTCGGAATGCTCGTACAACTCCGGGTAGAATTGTAACGCCTGAAGAGGTTACTGTACCGATAGATAATGTACCATAAGTTCCAGCATTGAGTTGTCTCATTTCCTTAACAGTATTGTCTACTTGACCTAAAAACTGCTCGGCTCGATTACGCAATAGGCGACCGGCCTCGGTAAGTTGGACTTTGCGTTTTCCTCTTTCGAATAGCTTGACTCCCAACTCTTCCTCTAACTGCTTCATTTGACGGCTGAGCGGAGGTTGAGCAATATGCAATCGTTTTGCAGCGGCATTGATACTTCCTTCCTCGACAACTGCCAGGTAGCATTTCATATCCTTGATATCCATAGTGAACACCTCCATGTTATACCCACGTAGTATAACATCTCAATTTTATTAGTATTATGAGTATAATAACAATTTTGATATAATCGTAGTTGAAAGCACGGCGCTGGTCAATACAATTTTATCTCATAACTTGCCTTAGGGAGAGTCAATAATGGAATTAAGCAACATTCATTTATTGAGTTTGATAATAACGATGTTGTCAGTCATAGTACTTGGTTTATATTCTTCCCGCAAAGTGAAATCAGCAGACGACTTTAGTATAGGCAGTCGATCATCGAGCACAGCAATTGTTTCAGGTACTATCGTCGGTACAATTATCGGTGGTGCCGCTACGATGGGTACTGCCCAATTGGCTTTTTGTGTGGGACTGTCCGCTTGGTGGTTTACGCTTGGCTCCGGCATCGGGCTACTCATAATGTCCATCTTCTATGCAGGTTCCTTACGAAACTCTGGCATGGAGACCATTTCACAATACCTCGTTCTTCATTATGGAAAAGCCGCTGGTCCTATAACCAGTGTAGTTTCGTCATTAGGAATTTTCTTTAGCATTGTAGCCAGTATGCTCACGTCTGTTCATCTGTTATCTTCGGTTTTTAGTGTGACATCTGGAGTGGCAGCCGGTATTACCGTTATCATTGTCATCGCTTACGTATTCTTTGGTGGAATAAATGGTACTGGCTTGTCAGGCATTTTCAAACTGAGCCTGCTTTACATTACGCTGCTGGTCGCAGGGGCTACGTCATTTAAGGCTATGAACGGAATGAGCGGACTTGAAGCATTTTTCCCGGCTGATCCGTGGTTTAATTTATTTGGAAGAGGCGTTTGGCTAGATATCGGAAATGCCGTTTCTCTTGTGGTCGGAATTATATCGACTCAAACTTATGTCCAGGCAATTTTTGCGGCACGCGATACACGGACCGCTGCTGCCGGTTCTTTAGTAGCCGCCCTTGTGACGATTCCTGTCGGTCTCCCCTCAATCATGATTGGAATGTACATGCATGCGAATTATCCAGATATGCTCCCTATTAATGCTTTGCCAATGTATATGATTTATAATTTGCCAGAATGGCTAGGAGGCGCCGCAATAACCGCGCTTCTTCTGTCATCCATTGGATCGGTTGCTGGCCTTGCCTTGGGCGTTGGAACAATGCTTTCAAGAGATATCATCAGCGAACTATTTGGTTTCAGTGGGGCTAAGAGACTATTATGGCTTAACCGGACATGCATATTGATTATAACGATATGCGCAGCTTTATTCGTTTTCGGCAATATGCAATCTCTAGTTCTGGAATGGAACTTTTTATCCATGGCCTTACGCGGAGTTGGTATTTTTGTACCATTGACTATAGCGATATTTTTCCCCGGTAAACTCCCGCCGAAAGCTGCTATTTGCTCAATGATTGCTGGTGTGGCCGTTTCTTTGCTATGGAACATACTGTACCCGGAATATAAGAATCCGTTATTTTCGGGTCTTGCCGTGAGTTTGGTTGTCGCTGTTGTAGGGATAGCAGTAAACAATATGGACAGATCGTGGTTTGTTCAGAAATAGTTACAACAATCTATTCTCTCACTCGGTTCCAGAACAAAGAACTGGCAAACGATCCTGAAAAATATGAAAGTAAATAAGGAGGTGCAAAGACCAGGCAAACCGCAATTTATATCGGTTTGCCTGGTCTTTCAGTTAGAGTATTATAGTCAAATCCACCCCTCTACCGGATGGCTTACTCAACAACGTAGATGGTTTTCTTCAACGGCCTGAAGATCTGTGTTCGCAGAACCTCATTTTCGTATTTATCTATTTACTTACCCAGTTTAGGCAGGGTATTCGCTCCCTGTGGCATGATATGGGTTTTCAGGCCTTTCCCTCGTTTCGCATAAACCAACGCGAGCGCTTCGTCTAGTGTCTTTACGACTTTGATATTCGCTTTTTTCAATAGATCAGTATCCAACGTTGAAACAAGTATCAAATCAAATTTGGCCGCTGACTCACAGAAGAAATATGCCACATATTTAGAAATGCTGTAATTGCTCCGCAAAGCGTCTTCCCGCGCTAATACTGAATCATAATTCAAAAGCATGTCCTGTACTTCAGCATTACCGCCTAAACCTTCGGGACTCTCAGTCAGGATAATCATGGTTCCGCCGACTTTCGTCGCTTCACGAGCGTTAATCAGCGTCTTGATTGATTGATAGAGGTTTACATCTTTCGGGCTGCCGCCAGCCGTGGCGATGACCAGATCTGCTTTTTCTTTGATCGACACTCCGTCAATGGCGTCGACCATGGCTCGACCATGATCATGAGCGGCGATATAATGGCCTGCCACAGCGCCGGCAATTCTTCCCTCGGCTGTGATTACGTTAAATAGGAACGTCGGTCTAACAAAACTTGCCGCTTCCAGCATATCCAAATGAATCAGGTTATTATCGGCATTACCCGAACGCACATCAGGATGAGGGCCTTCGCCCCGTACGGGATTAAGCGACAAGGCATGGTTGGTCATTACGGTTTCGTACGCAGAGATACCGGGGAGAATATACTTTTTACCGCCTGCCCAACCTGCCAAGAAGTGATAGACAATCCCGCCGGTCAGCACGATATGATCGCATTCCATGGCTTTTTTGTTTATCCACACCGGCGTACCGAAGGTTGTTTTTCCAAGATAAACTAAATTGTCTTTATCACAACTGTCATGATCAACAACTTGAAACCGGTCAGCCAATTCAGGCCCCAACAATTGTCGATGTTCCTCTGGTGTTTGTCCACGATGAGTCCCTACAGCACAGATAAAGAGAATATCCTCATCCTTAACTCCGCCTCGCTGTAGTTCTTCTACCAGGAAAGGCAGGTATAAGTCTGTCTTCTGCCAGGTCCGGGTAATGTCCGGAATAACCACACAAACCCGCTCTCCCGGATGAACCAACTCAGAAAGCCGTGCACTGCCAATCGGATGCGCGAGCGCCTCTTGGACAATCTCGGCTTCCGGTTTATCAAAAGTAATCAGATTGCTCTCAATAACTTGAAGAATGTCATCTTCTTCCACCGTTAGAGCCACTTCGCCAGTACCGTACTTTAACATAAATTCTTTTACCACTCTGATCATCCTTTCTCCATTAATTCAAGTCCTCTTTATCACACCGGTTCATTAACAAGTGTTATTTCCGCATCAGGTGTAGGCTTATTGCCCCAATAGCTGGCTAACATACTGCCGCTGAGGTATTCCCAAACAGTCATGACAGCACCTGGCAAAGCCGCCATTGGATCTAAATGAGCTAAAGCCAGCGCAACTGTCAGACCTGAGTTTTCCATGCCAATTTCAAACGTAATAGCGCGAGACTTTTTATCTGACATACCAACCATCTTACCAGAATAATAACCCAGAAGCAGACCAGCTGAATTGTGAAGCATGACTGCTAAGCCTAGCACAAGCGCCATTGTCGCCATTTTAGACGCATTCAATGCCACTACGGAAGACATGATAGCTATAATGAAGACAACCGACACCGCCGGAACCACCTTGGTTAGTTTCGCCACCAGGCGGGGCGCCAGCATGTTCAGGACAACGCCGGAAGCTACAGGAATTAGTACAATCCAGACAATATCCAGAAGCAACGCACCAGCATCAATAGGGATCATCGAACCTGCCAGCAATAAAAAGATATACGGGGTAAGCACTGGCGCCAATATTGTATTCACACTCGAAACCGTGACAGAAAGAGCTGTATCCCCTTTGGCGATAAACGTCAAAACGTTAGAGCCCGTACCACTTGGGCAAGCCCCTAAGAGAACCATGCCCGCAGCTAAAGCAGGCGGCAGCCCCAGCATCTTGGCCACACCAAAGCCAACCAAGGGCATAATGAGATAGCGGAAAAAGACACCATAAAAAACATCTTTAGGCCGGGTTAAAACAAGCCGAAAATCCTCGAGCGACATGGTAAGCCCCATTCCCAGCATTATAATCCCGAGGAGATATGAAATATACTTGCCAATTGGCTTGAACGGTGCCGGATAAAAGAATGCAATTGCTGAACAAAGCACCACCCACAACGTCATATGCCGACAAATAAACTGAGCCAACTTCTCCAAGTACTTCATAATCAATAACCTCCTAAAATAATAAAATAAAAAACCTCTTGTCCTTCAAGTCAATCGACTTAAAGGGGCAAGAGGAAATTCTCGCGGTACCACCCTTTTTCACAGATACGAATATCTGCATCTCATTAGGTCAAACAACCCTAGCAGGTTAACGGTTGCACTCCTTGCGGAGCTGAGGCCGGCGCAGCTTACTTCTGAGACCGTTGAAAAAACTCCACCTGCGTTGTCGCGACTGCGTTTGCTTGCTTGCGTACCTTTATGTACGCGGCGCGGCGCAAGCCTCGCTGCTCCTAGCATCTGGAGCTTTTTCAACTAGTCTCAAATCTTGTATGAAGCTGTTGCTCTTGCAACAGCCACCTTGTTCAGCTTTGCTGTTCAGGAGTGATCTTTGCATTCTCGTCGTTGCCGGTTCACACCAACCACCGGTTCTCTGAAACAACATGCAGAACACAACGTTCTCCCTCATCACATTTATTATATATATAATTTTCTCGACTTAAACTTATGTAAATAACTATACGCCTACAGTGTTCTTCTGTCAATGGGAATTTATATATGACACACTGCTACGCGGTCTCTAGCGGAAGTCCGGGGCCATTCCACAGAGACACAGATAAAGAGTGGCTTAAGTTTGGGGCCGCATGGCTGGCAAAATAGCCAATACTCCTCTGCGACCTCTGTGTATCCTCTGTTTAGTTTACAAAAAAGCTTTCGGCGATTGCCGAAAGCTTTTTTTCTACTTGCTATACGATTGAAGATACTTTGAAGCCAACTGTTCGTATTTCTCAAGTGTTGAGACAATACCATCGCCGCTATGCGCTTCTTGCAGAATGCGACGAATTTCGAACGAATGATAACCCAAAAACGACAAGCGTTTCAGAAGTTGTTGTGTGCGTTGTTCCATAATTTGCTTTTCCTCCAAAATTCATATATAATTAGGTAATTATCCCGCGCCACGCTGGCACGTTCAGCCGCTAACTACCTCGACTATTACCAAATTACAATACGAACAGGAAGCAAATCAGCATACATGCTCTGTTTAATGTCTTGATAAAAATTTGCTATGAATAGTCTTTGTTATTATATGATAGAAGCTATCATTTGTCAACAAAATGCTCAATAAAGCTTACCGTTTGACTGCGCAGAATCGGCCAGCCGTGTAATAGCCCGGCGGATAATCATCCATATTAATAACAGCAAGAATTCTAGGAGGTTTAAACATGGAAAAATTCAAAGCGCTCGGAATCAGTGACTTGATTACACAATCATTGAACAATATGGGGTTTGAGGAACCCACCCCCATACAAGAGAAGGCCATCCAACCCGCAATGCGCGGCCAAGATCTAATCGGTCAAGCGCAAACAGGCACCGGAAAAACAGCTGCCTATGGCATCCCTCTGATTGAAAAGATGGAAGGCGCCCGCGAGAAAGTACAAGGGTTGGTATTAACCCCAACACGCGAGCTCGCCATCCAAGTCGCAGAAGAGCTTAACAAGATAGCGCAATATACCGATGTCCATACTCTTCCTATCTATGGCGGACAAGATATTGAACGTCAGATTAGAGGTTTGAAAAAAAGACCGCAGATCATTGTTGCTACTCCTGGTCGGTTAAAAGACCATATGCAAAGGCGCACAATCCGCCTAGACGAATTGCGCATGATCGTGCTTGACGAAGCAGATGAAATGTTGAACATGGGCTTCATTGAAGATATCGAAGAAATCCTCAGTGCAACCCCTGCCAGCCGTCAGACTCTCCTCTTCTCGGCAACCATGCCCAGAGCCATTCAGTCTCTGTCACAGCGTTTTCTCCGTAATCCGGCACTGATCAGCATCCAATCGAAGGAAGTCACCGTACCGCTAGTTGAACAGAACTATCTAGAAGTACAGGACCGCCAAAAATTTGATGTCTTATGCCGGTTGCTTGACATCCAATCCCCTGAATTGGCTATTGTCTTCGGCAGAACCAAACGGCGGGTGGACGAGCTGTCCGAGGCGTTGAAAAAACGCGGCTATGCTGCCGAAGGGATTCACGGCGATCTCACACAGGCAAAACGAGACAGTGTCATCCGCCAATTCCGGGATGGTTCCACCGATATCCTAGTTGCTACCGACGTAGCTGCACGGGGACTTGACATCAGCGGCGTTACTCATGTTTACAACTTTGATATCCCGCAAGACCCGGAAAGCTATGTGCACCGCATTGGACGGACAGGCCGGGCCGGTCAGGCTGGAACAGCCATCACATTCGTCATTCCGCGCGAAATGGATCATCTGCGGACAATTGAGCGTCTCTCCAGACGAAAAATCGTCCGCATGAGCGTTCCGACTATGAGCGACGCTCTTGAAGGTCAGCAACGCCTGGCTGTAGAACGCCTGCTGGCGGTCATCGAGGAAGGCGGCTTTGAAAAGTATAATAGCCGAGCAGCCGAACTCCTTGACGAAAATGACTCTGTAGCACTAGTGGCAGCCGCTCTTAAGCTGTTGACAAAAGAACCGGATACCACGCCAGTCCGCTTAACCGAAGAAGCGCCGCTACGGCATCGTAGCAATGATAACTTCCGGCGCCGCCCGCCACTTCGGCGGTAAAGAAAATAGTCCTAGCCTCGCTTGAGGTTAGGACTATTTTCTTTTGGGCACATCGTGTTTTAGTCCTCTCTCCAGAACTCCCGGCTGCATGCCGCTATGCCTTCAGGCGTCCGAACAGTCTGAATCGGTTTCCACCACTGTGGCAACAGCCTGCGGCAACGCTGTTGAGAAAATCGTTCGTCAATTAGCAGGACTATCCCCCGATCCGCATCAGTCCGGATTACACGTCCGGCGGCTTGCAATACTTTGTTAATCCCAGGGTAAAGATAAGCGTACTCAAAGCCCCTACCATTCTGGGCATCATAGTAAGCGCGAATAATCTCCCGCTCGGTACAAACCTGCGGTAAACCGATGCCTACAATCACCGCGCCGGAAAGTTGCTCACCAATCAGATCAATACCTTCGCCAAAGGCGCCACCTAACACGGCAAAACCGACAAGCGTACCTTCGCATTGATTGGTAAAGCAATCCAGAAATGCTTCTCGTTCCGCATCAGTCATTCCCGCCGACTGGCAGATAAGCTGATCTTCGTTGGTGCGTTCAGCATAACGGGCTGCAACTTCCTGTAAATAGCGATATGAAGGAAAAAATACTAGATAGTTGCCCTGTCTCGCCGAAGTTACCGTTGCAATGGCTGCAACGACTGCATCGTAGCTTGAATCACGAGTTTTATAGGTAGTAGCGATATAATCAGCCACCAGCACCCGTAGATTATCACGTGGAAAGGGCGAAGCGACAGACAAGCTTCTGTCTGTTTCATCGCCAGCGAGCATCGCATGAAAATACTCGAGCGGCGACAATGTGGCAGAAAAGAAAACCGTCGGGCGGCCTAAAGTTAGGACTTGGCGCAGCAGGCGGGACGGATCCACACAGAAGAGCTTGACGGCTACATCGCCGCCAGTTTTTTTCTCCACATAAAAGAGATAGTCACTTTCATACTCTTCCGCAGTGCGTAGAAACGCATGAATATCGAAGTAGACTTGCAGAAGTTGTTCTCTAAAGGGAGCAGGCTCATTGCGAGCGAGCCAAGCATCAGCAAGCTTGACAAATTTATAAAGCGGCGATAATACGTCCGCTGGCAGCTCATTTTGAACCAGCAGTTTAGCTTCCGTCTGCTCACATGCTTTACCCCAGCGGGCGAGGCAGGTCTGAACTGGCGCTAGCGCTTTGGCCAGCTTGGGCTGGGATTGTTTCAATGCCTGCTTCAATTCGCTGATTGGCTTCTTTGACAGTGTTGCAGAATACATCTCCCGCGCCCGGTCGGCCAAGTTGTGCGCTTCATCAATCAACAGGCAGTGGCTTCCGGCATCTTCAGCAAACAATCGTTTCAGCGAAACGCGGGGATCAAACACATAGTTATAATCACAAATCACGCAATCTGCCCACAACGCCAAATCAAGCGAAAACTCGAACGGACAGATCTGATATTTCTTCGAACACTCTTCGATAACGATGCGAGTAAATACCGGTTGTGCGTAGATCTCGCGTAGCGCGGCATGAATCCGGTCATAGTGTCCGCACGCATATATGCATTTTTCCGGATCACAATCAGTCTCTGCGTTAAAACAGATTTTGTCTTTCGCGGTGAGGGTGAGAGACTTCAGCACTAAACCCTTTTCTCGAAGCGTTGCTAATGCCTGTTCAGCAATTTCTCGTGTGCTGGTTTTTGCAGTTAGATAAAAGATCTTCTCTGTTTTACCTTCACCGATCGCCTTTACAGCAGGAAACAGTGACGCTAGGGTCTTGCCGATCCCGGTCGGCGCCTGGGCAAACAGTTTATTGCCAGCAGTCACAGTCCAGTATACAGCGACCGCCAGCTCACGTTGACCCGCCCGGAACGAATCAAAAGGAAACTTCAATTCTTTGATCGACTGATTGCGGTCGGCTTGTCCCTGTTGAATCAACCTTGCCCAATCCAAGTAGCGATCAATCAAATCGCTAAAAAACGCGGTTAGGTCAGAAATTGCGTAGCATTGCACAAAACGCAGGCACGTCTTGTCCTCTACTTGATAGTAGGTCAACTGCACCGCTATCTTCTCCAGGCTCTGCTGCAGAGCATAAATATAGGCGTAACATTTCGCCTGGGCCCAAAATAACGGATTGTCGTCTTCATGAATCGCGTTTAACGCAGTATCGGTGGATTTGATTTCATCAATAACGGTAACGTCGTCTTGTTCGATGATTCCGTCAGCCCGCCCACCTATTTCAATGACGAAATCCTCTGCCTCAATGGTATGAGATAGAGCAACTTCTGGGCGATAATGGGCTGGTTGCGCTTTCTGCACCTTTTGGTGCGCTTTAGTGCCTTCAACCGCGCGCGACCTGCCTGAGAACGTTGATGTGAGATCGCCTGAGCGCAGAACGAATTCAACTAGGGTGCGTACTGACAGCCTAATTTTCGTTTTCATGATGATCAGGAACGCTTAATATTCAATGGGAAAGCGGACAAATCCCCACGCATATGGCGCCAGTTCGTACAGTTGATAGAAAATGACTATTTTCCGATCAGGCATCAGATAAAAATCCGGTTCCCTTTTTATTTCTGTGAAAGGCTGGAGTAAGGGTGTTTTCTTATCAGCAATTTGCTGCTTGATCGTACGATTGATCCGGTCACGCTCCCAGGGAGGAATTAAGTCGGTAAACTGGTACAAGTAGCCAGTCGCTAAATCAAAGGTATAGCCTTGCATAGTTGACATGCCATGCGCGCCGCCAGAGTAATGATATTGAGTGATCGTCAGGCTGAGTATGCCATCAGCGTTTTGATGGATGACATAGCGGCCTACAGCCTGCTTCACATAGGGGTCTTCTGCCATGCCTGCGCGAAAGCGAGCCACATGATCGCTCAACAGGGAATTGATTTTTTCTGTAGCAACCGAATTATCCAGACCCTTTACAACAGGGTACTCGATATCGATGATCCCGTCGCGAATTGTTTGTTGAGTAATATCAGCAAACTCCCGGGGATCCGCCAGTACAGGATCGCTAGGAAAAAAGCAGAGGAGGATGAGAAGTACTTGAAGGAAAAGTCGTAATGATAACGTCTTCATGAGACTACCTCCGTTGATAGTTAAAAAAAACGGGCTGGCGCATAGGCCAGCCCGCTACCTTAACAGATTTTCAAATTCATTCTACCCGGTTTTTCAATATGCCGATCCCTTCGATCTCCAACTCCAGCTCATCCCCAGGCTGCAGGAACTTCGGCGGGTTAAAGCCTGCACCAACACCAGCTGGAGTGCCAGTCGCAATGATATCGCCTGGTTCAAGAGTAATGCCTGCAGAAATGGTCGCGATCAGAGTCGGAATCGAAAAAACCAGATCCTTTGTGTTAGCATCTTGCCGGATTTCACCATTCACCTTAGAGCGAATTGACAAACAGTCAGGATGCGGTAATGCGCTCTTATGCACAAGGTACGGCCCCATCGGCGCGAAAGTATCGAGACTTTTGCCTAGGAACCATTGCAGGTGTTTCTTTTGCAAATCGCGGGCAGTAATGTCATTAATGATGGTATAGCCAAATATATAATCCATCGCATCTTCGGCAGAAATTTTATACCCCTGCTTGCCAATTATGACCGCAAGCTCAACCTCATAGTCCAGTTCACTGGTCACATCACTGTGCGAGTGAATGACATCCTGGTGCCCGATGATCGCTGTTGCAGCCTTGGTGAATACAACCGGATGTTTCGGTACAGCAATATTAGCATCTTTCGTTTTATCAAACTCTAGTGCGTGTTCTGTATAGTTTTTGCCGATACAAAAAATGTTTTTCGGCGGACGTTCAATGGGAGCGCTTATTTTAACAGAGGACAATGGAATACTTGGGCAATCGGTATCTGTTTTGGCCTTTTCGATAATGGTGCGGATGCGTTGCAGGGCTGGTTCGCCTTGCTGAATCACATCCAGCATAGTCAAGCCCACTCCAGTTGTCCCGAAATAACGCTGTTCAGCCATAATCAGTGGAATGACCGACTGTTTATCTGCAGTCAGAATTCCCACTCGCTGCTGGCCTGCAGCTTCATATGAAAGCAAATGCATGAATGATTCCTCCTCTTGGATCCTTAATTAGTATTTTCCACATATGTAGGGAGAAATCCTGTTTCTCAATCGCGTTTGTTAATAAATAAAACGATGCCGGGATTATATTTAGGAAGAAAAAGGGACTCAGATGTTTCATGTCGAAAGGATGCAAAAAATCAAGAGGAGGTTCGCTATGAAATCGCTACCGATTCGGACAAGCATCCTTCTGGTTCTCTTAATGTTCCTGACCACCACAGGCTTTTCTGCCGAGCCAACAAAAACCGTTATTGATGAATGGTCTTCTATTACGGCCCCACCGCCGCCTGAGCTCAAAGTCATCACTGTCAATCCGCAGACAACAGCCTTGCTAATCCTTGACATCCAAACCCGTATGGTCGAACAGCGGCCGCGCTGCGCCGAATCAGTGCCAAAAATCAAAGACATGCTGGATCGGGCGAGAGCCAAAAACATGCTAGTGGCTTACAGTTTGACCTCGGCTGCCGTGCCAGCCGACATTGCCGCCGCTGTCGCGCCTCTGCCGAACGAGCTGATAGTTAAGTCCAGCGTGGATAAATTTTATAATACAGACCTTGACTTTACCTTAAAAGCCAGAGACATAAAAACTGTCATCATCGTTGGCACTGTCGCTCACGGCGCTGTGCTCAATACAGCGACTGGCGCGTCTGTGCGCGGTTATCAAGTGATTGTCCCGGTTGATGGCATGTCGGCTGATACTCTCTATCCAGAGCAGTATACAGCGTGGCATCTCATGAACAGCCCAGGAACAAGAAATCGGACTATGCTGACGAAAATTGACATGATAACGATCGAGTAAGTCTATACAACAAAGCCGTCTGACTAGTCAGACGGCTTTGTTGTATAATTTTCGGGCTTAGCGCTCCTTAAAAGATCGTGTATAGAGCGTTCAGATGCCCTAGCTGCTAGGCAGCGCTACCTACCCCCAGTAGCAACGCGTACAATATGGTACGCTAGCAAAGGGTAGGTAGCGCTAACAACGCAGATGGGGTATATCAACGCTCTATACAATTTTCGTTGTCCAGTCTTCGACATTCCAAACCGCCGTGACCCAATCCTCGTAGAAATCCGGTTCATGGGAGACCAGCAAGACTGTCCCCTTGAATTCCTTCAAGGCTCGCTTCAATTCTTCTTTCGCCTCAAAGTCCAAATGGTTGGTCGGCTCGTCGAGCACCAGCCAGTTGATATCCTTTTGCATCAGTTTGCAAAGACGCACTTTGGCGTTTTCGCCGCCTGAGAGCACCATCATTTGACTAGTGATGTGCTCATTCGTCAGACCGCAACGGGCCAGTGCAGATCGCACCTCGAAATTGGTCATGCCTGGGTATTCTTCCCAGACTTCTTCGATAGCAGTTCTGCTGTTGTTACGGGACGATTCCTGCTCAAAGTAGCCGGGGAAAAGGTAATCGCCTAATTCCACTTTGCCAGCGATTGGCGGAATGATGCCTAAAATTGTTTTCAGCAAAGTAGACTTGCCTAAACCGTTAACACCGCGAATGGCGACCTTCTGTCCGCGTTCGAGGGAAAAATCCACCGGTGTAGTCAGTGGTTCATCATAGCCAAGCACTAATCCTGACGCTTCAACAATAAAGCGGCCTGGTGTTCTCGCTTCCCGAAAACCAAACGTCGGCTTCGGCTTTTCTCGCGGTTTTTCGATCATTTCCATTTTTTCGAGTCGCTTCTGGCGGCTGTTAGCCATACCGCGAGTGGCAACCCGGGCCTTGTTTCGAGCAATGAAATCCTCCAGACGGTCAACTTCCTGCTGTTGACGCTCATAGGCGCGATTCTCCTGGCTCTTCTTCATGGCATACATCTGCTGAAACTGTTCATAGTTGCCTGTATAGCGAGTAAGTGTCGCATTTTCCACATGATAAATAACATTAACCACTTCATCAAGAAATGGCAGGTCATGAGACACGAGAATAAAGGCATTCTCGTAGTTCTTCAAATACCGTTTTAGCCATTCGATATGCTCAAAGTCGAGATAGTTGGTCGGCTCGTCTAGAATAAGAATAGTTGGATTCTTCAATAACAGTTTTGTTAGCAGAACTTTAGTCCGCTGACCGCCGCTCAGATCAGACACATCGCGATCCAGCCCAATATCGCCTAAGCCTAGACCGTTGGCGACTTCTTCTATTTTAGCGTCAAGCATGTAGAAGCCGCTATGTTCTAAAAGGTCCTGCAATTCGCCGACATCTTCCATCATGCGATCTAATTGGTCTGGCGAAGCATCTCCCATTTTATCATAGATTGCTAGCATCTCCGCTTCCCAATCGAACATCTGTTGAAACGCCTCACGCAGAATATCGCGAATGGTTCTGCCTTTGGCAAGAGCGGAATGCTGGTCCAAATAGCCTACCGTCACCCGGTTCGACCATTCAATCTTCCCCTCATCAGGCGCCAATTGACCGGTAATTATGTTTAAAAACGTCGATTTTCCTTCACCATTTGCTCCGATCAAGCCTACGTGTTCACCTTTAAGCAAACGAAAAGAAGCGTCCTCCAATATCTGGCGGGCGCCAAAACCGTGAGTTACATGATCTACAGTTAATACGCTCATGCTTTTCTCCCAAAAGCCGCTATCGGCGTTGATAAAGGCCCATCTGCGTTGCACCCGTAAAGGGTGTCGCGGCGTGGTTTCCAGGGCTGCCTAGTGATGCTACTCAGCTCATGTAGGACAGGGTGGTAGTTTGTAGTCTCAAAGACAACAACACCTGGACCTCTCTGAACGCCCTAAGAACGACATATTTTTAATATTATTTTATATTATTCTAGCGTATGCAGGACAACACGTCAAGAAGACGGGCGAACCCGATGAGTCGGCGTCGCCTGCAGCGGATCGTCAGGCCAGTAATGTTTCGGATAGCGGCCTAAAAGTTCCTTCTTTACAGCAAAGTAACCTGTTCGCCAGAAGCTAGCTAAATCCTTTGTCACCTGAACCGGCCGCTGCGCCGGCGAAAGCAGCCGCAATGTTAGCGGCACTCTTTTCTGACCAATTCGCGGTGTTTCGGCCATTCCAAATAGTTCCTGCAAACGCACAGCGAGTGATGGAGCTTCTGGATCACTGTAATCTAACGGTAGCCGCTGTCCGCTAGGCACAGTCAGGTGAGTGGGCGCATATTCGTCTAATTTTTGTCGTTGCTCCCAAGTCAACATCGACTCAAAGATCCCGGTCAGATTTAGGCGTTGCAAGTCGGCCACACTCTTCATAGCATATACATATGCCGCTAGCCAATTCTCCAGAGTCGAAATAAGCATCTCATCAGACAGATCAGGCCATGTCAGATCGAGTCGTTGCATGAACTGAACGCGTTGACGGAATTGGCGGGAAGATCGGCTCCAAGGCAACACCCCTAAGCCTTCTTCCCTGACTCCTGCCAACAGCACTGCGATACACGCCTCAGAGTCAGGTTCATGCATCGGGACATCACTTAGAACTAACGCGCCGAGTTTTTCCAGCCGTCTAGCCCGCACAGCTTTAGCCTCTCTATCCCAAGTAATCTGCGTTTCGGTTTGAATACTTTCGTTAAACTGATGCTTCAAATCAGCAAGCGTGACCGGCGCAGCCAAATAAATCCGACTTTCCGGGCCTTTGTCATCCAGTTCGGCAATACAGATATACGGCTCACTTGAAAGTGGCTGAACGTTCGTAAAAGACGCGCCCCGGCCGTTTGTCAACAAAAAGCGGCCATCAGCGCGCCGCTGGGCGATACGGTCTGGGTAGGCGAAGCAAAGCAACAGGCCGCATGCTTCAAGGTCTTCTTCACGGCGCTGGTCAATACCAAACCACCGCCGCAAATAGTGCGACTGCGCCACAACCTGACGGCAGGACGGATGTTGTTGCTGCAGAGCCTCCAGACGCAATCGCAGGTCTGCGTCATTTTTTCGCTCACTGTTCCGTAATACATCCCGTTCACTGAGCAGAGCCGCTAAATCACAGCCCAAGCCGCCGACAGCTAGCTTTTGCGCCAGCACGATCATATGGGCCAGACGCGGATGCAACCCACTGTCAGCCAATCGCCGCCCATGATCAGTAAGCAAATTGCCTGCTAACGCACCGAGATTCTGCAGCAATTCCTGAGCCTGAGCCAGCGCTGCTGCTGGCGGCATATCCAGCCACTTCAGTTCCTGCGGCTGCGTTCCCCAAGCTGCCAATTGCAGCGCCAGTGGTGCCAAATCAGCTTCCAGAATCTCAGGTCTAGACCGTTCCTCTAATCTACCATCTGCTTCTTTTGTCCACATTCGCCAGCAAATGCCAGGACCCAGCCGGCCGGCGCGGCCCCGGCGCTGATCGGCAGAGGCTTTTGACACTGCAACGGTCTCCAAACGCGTCATCCCGGTGCGGGGCGAAAAGCGAGGTGCGCGCATCAGGCCACTATCAATCACGACTCTGACACCCTCGACCGTCAGACTGGTCTCAGCAATGGCGGTTGCCAATACAACCTTTCTCTGTCCCGCCGGACTCGGCAGCAGCGCCTGATCCTGCTCTGCCTGCGATAGACTGCCATACAAAGGAGCAATACGGGCTTGCTTTCTATCCTGCTGGAGCAGCAAGGATTCCACCCGGCGAATTTCAGCTTCACCGGGTAAAAAGACGAGAATGTCTCCAGTCTCATTAGTTAATGTCTCGATGATCTGCCGGGCTATGGCTGTTTCTAGCCGTTCCTGAGGCGGACGTGCCAGCCAGCGGGTCTCCACGGGAAACAGTTGTCCCTGTCCGGTCAATACTGGCGCAGCATCCAGCAGTTCTGCCACCGGTGCAGAATCAATGGTTGCCGACATGATCAAGATGCGTAAATCCGGTCGCAATACGGCTTGCGCCTGTAAACTAAATGCCAAGCCGAGATCAGCCTGCAAGCTGCGCTCATGAAATTCATCAAAAATCAGCACCCCGACTCCGTCAAGCCCTGGATCGGTTTGCAGCATTCGGGTCAAGACACCTTCGGTAACAACCTCAATCCGCGTATTCTTACCGACCTTGGTATCGAGACGCATCCGATAGCCGACAGTCTCACCAACAGATTCACCAAGCAGTGACGCCATATAATGAGCTGCCGCGCGGGTTGCCAGGCGGCGTGGCTCCAGCATCAGAATCCGGCGACCAGCCAACCATGGCGCATTGAGCAATGCGAGCGGAATCCGGGTGGTTTTTCCCGACCCAGGTGGGGCGGTTAGGACTGCATTAGTGTGTATTGCCAACGTATCAAGAAGCGCTGGCAGCAGCTCGCCAATAGGAAGTGTAAGCATAGTTTTACCGTCCTTGGCTGCAAAGCGGGCAGTCTTGCAAACGCAGCGGCAATTCAAGCCCATATTGCTCTAACAGTCCCTGATCCTTGAAGAGGACCTGGGTTAGACCATCAGCAACAACTTTGCCTTCGCTTAACAGTATCGTCCGTTCACACACATCCAGCGCTAGGTCGAGATCATGTGTCGCAACAATTTTTGTATGACTGAAGGAAGCCAGAAGCTCGATCAGCTTCCGCCTAGCGCGGGGATCGAGACCGGCACTCGGCTCGTCCATCACCAGAATATCAGGGATCATAGAAAGCACTGTCGCAATCGCGACAGCCCGTTTTTGTCCTCCCGACAGCTTATACGGCGGGCGCTCAGCCAAATCAGCCGCGCCAACTGTCGCCAGCGCATTAGCAACCCGTGTATCCACTTCAGAGGATGGAAAGCCTAAATTCAGCGGACCAAAGGCGACATCATCATAAACTGTCGGCATGAACAATTGGTCATCCGGATTCTGAAATACCATGCCCACGCAACGCCTGATTTGGGCGATTGTCTGTCGATTAACCGGATAATCGCCAATGCGGACAGTCCCCCGCGTCGGCAGGGTGACACCAGCCAACAGAGACAAAAGTGTCGATTTGCCGGCACCGTTCGCACCGACAATCGCCACCGATTCCCCGTGAGTAATGCGGAGAGAAATACCACGCAGCGCTTCCGTCTTATCCGGATAGGCATATTCAACAGTAATTGATTCTACGATATGATGACTCATGTTCACCGCCCCATTAATAAAGCACCCAGCCATTGCGGGAAATTAAAAATACGTATAGTTACGAAAAAACACAACCAAATCAATAGAAATATCCCATCGTTCAACCGCAGATTGCTTGATCGCATAAGACGGACTTCACCGTCGAAGCCGCGGCAGAGCATCGCCTGATAAACCCGCTGCGCTCGATCAAGGGTACGCAGCAATAGTAGTCCGGTTAATGACCCCCAGGTCCCTATGCGCACCGCCTCGCGTTCAGGTGAGCGCAAGGAGTGGGCACGAAGCGTTCTGACCACTTCCTCCATTAATACATGCAGATAGCGGTACATAAACAGAATCTGATTCACCAACGCCCGTGGAACTCCAAAGGCTTGCAGCGCCGCCCCCAGTGCGTTTATGCCGGTTGTCGCGATTAGAGCTAAGGCAGCCAGAACCGATAATGAAAACCGCAGCAAAATAGAAAAGAAAGAAACCACCCCGCCCGAAAGTGTAACGGGGCCGATTTGATATAAAGGCGTTTGATCAAACAGAGGATTGAAAACGCCAATAAATACGGCAAATGGCAGGCCTAAGAGTAGCCGTCTTAGCAGCAAGCCCCATGGCAAATCGGCCAAGCTAATAAGAAACAGTGGATATAAAAGCAGCGGAACCATGGCCGCGATCTCATATTTAGGGAAAGAAGCTGTCACAATGACAAACACTAGCGTTGCCAGCAGTTTAACCCCTGGATGTAGTTGATGAACTAGCGAATTGCCTGCAGACAACTCATCCATATGCCTGAATTCAAACCATCGTTGTTCGATTCTACTCATCAGCTACTCCTTAAGGACACCATGATCAATTAGTTTAACGTATTGCGAGATCGCCGCGCGACTAGTAGCTCGTCGCACTTAAAGTTTGAGATTAGATTGCGAGGATTTTTTCGTCCTGCGAGGCGGAGAAGCCGCGCATATCGGACATATGCAAGGCGACGACAACGAAGCAGGACGGAAAAAGACCGCAATATAAGCCATATTTTTAAGTGCGACGAGCTACTAGCTTCAGCAATTTGCCAATTGCTCCGGCTACCAGCAAGGTAATCAAAACACCGACGACTCCGGCGGTGGACTGGCCGCCATCAACCACAGGCCAGGCAGCCGGGCTTTTCCCAACTGGCTCATTCCCAGACGATACTTGACTTTCTGGCAGATTGTAATCAGGCAAAAACGCAATTTTACGTTGGAAATTTGCGAGCATCGCATGCAAGCCTTCGCGTTCTAACATTTCTTCCTGCCCGGAAGCCTTCGCGATGGACCATTCCAAGCCATCTGGGTCAGACGATGCGAACCAGGATAATGCTCCGCCTGTTAACAAAGCTAACAGCAAAAATCCGACCAACAGACCGCGAGCAGCCACAGTCCGTTGCGGCCTGCCGGCAACAGCCAGACGCATGTCTGGCCTTGCTTCAAGCACAAACAGAACCGCCGCCGCTGTCACTAGTCCTTCCATTAGCCCAATCGCCAGATGTACCGGCTGCATGAGTAACAGAAACGGTTTAAACGGAATCTCGGCGATTCCGGACGAGTGTGTTTCAAGAACTACACCAAAAGACCCCATCTGCAGGCCTACCACTGCCGCCAAGCAGATGCCAGCGAGCAGCTTGCCTTTGGCGGGGTTGCCTGCCGCAATTGGTTTATAAATAAGCGGATAAGCAACAAAACAGGGGAAAAATCCCAGATTAAAGATATTTGCGCCAAGCGCCAATAAGCCGCCGTCAGCGAAGAATAGCGCTTGAACCGCCAGGATGGACGAGATAGTCAAAAAGGCTGCATGTTTTCCCAGTAGAATTGATAATAGCAAGGCCCCACCCAGATGACCGCTAGAGCCAGTCCCGGGTATGGAGAAATTTATCATTTGCGCCGCAAATACAAAGGCCCCTAGGACGCCCATTAGCGGTGCTTTGCTATCGTCCATATCCTGTTGAACCTTTTTCGAAGAATAGGCAATTAATCCAGCCGTAGCCCCCCACATTACTGTTCCTACAGCAGGTGACAATAATGAATCAGCCATATGCATTACAGACCACACTCCTTATGGTAAAAAGATCGGTTCGCAGTCTGCAAAAAACAAGACTACGAAAAATTACCCCCGAAATTTATTCAGGGATATGACCTTCGTAGTCATTTCGTCAACGTAACTCCACCAGACGCACCGACGGATCTTCAGATTCCGTATACCAGAGACGCGCATTTCATCTCTATTTTCTTCGACATCATAATAAATATTCCTGTTTCCAGGAAAAAAAACTACTGCGACCGGTCTTTAAGACAGTACGGAGGGAATACTTTTCCACGGAGTTCACGGAGTCACACGGAGGGTTCGCACGGAGGGATACGTTTTTGGCCAGCAAAGCTGGCTAATACACCATTCGTCACCCTCTGTGTCCTCCGTGTATCCTCTGTGTCCTCCGTGTATCCTCTGTGCCCTCCGTGGAAACGTAGCAATTCAGCAAAAATCTGATTGCCACGAATTGCAGCACCGGTCATTCCGCATGGAAGCTTGATATTTTTTGGCATAGAACGCAGGATCAGCAGCAATACGACGAACAGTACGCAAGAATAACTCCACTTCCTGTCTGGTATTGTATAGGCCCAGGCTAATCCTGACCAAGCCGGGAACAGATGCGTCATCATGTGTGTGGTAGTATTTTAGCTCCTCGTCACTAATTTTCAGCAGCTTCTCGACATAGGGATGGGCACAAAAAAGTCCATTCCGCACCGCAATGCCAGCCTCCTGTGATAAGGCTTGAGCCAGTAAACCATGATCGATACCTTCCATTGTAAACGAAATCAAACTGACTCGTTCATCATCACAGGTAGGAACGCTATACAACCGGATGCCAGAAATGTCAGTTAAGCCTGCGATCACAGTAGAGATCAGGCTGCTTTCATACTGATGAATCATTTCCAGGTCGTTTGCCTCCAAGGTTCTAATAGCGGCGACCAGAGCCACCACACCCATGACATTGGGTGTTCCTGCTTCATATCTGCCTGGTGGAGCATCCCATTCAATAAACTGCTGAGAGGTTAAGTCTACCGCACCACCGCCCCACAGCAACGGTTCTGCCTGTAATAAATCCTCACTGTTGCCAATGAGAACACCCGCCCCAAATGGGGCATACATTTTATGGGCCGAAAAGGCGAGGAAATCAATGCATTCAGTCGCTTGCCCTTTGCTCATGCAAAACGGCATATGTGGCACAAGCTGCGCCCCGTCAACAAATATCTTAGCACCATGTTTATGTGCCAAGCGAGCAATCGAGTGAACGGGATTGATATAGCCGGTTACATTGGATGCCCCTGTTACGGCAACCAGAGCTACTTTGCCCTTATGCTGCTGCAGCTTGTCTTCCACATTTTTCAGTGACAACCGCCCGAAAGCATCCAGGCATGCATAGTCGACTTTGAAATGCCTTCGCCACGGGAGATCATTGGCCAGATGTTCCATGTCTGTCGCCAAAATCAGCTTTTCTCCGCCGTCATTCGCCAAAACATTGGCGAGCAAATTAATCGATTCTGTCGTACTCTTTGTAAAAACAGCCGTATCGTTTGCACCTGCGCAGACAAATTGTTTGACAGTCTGCCGTGCCTGTTCATATATGTCTGAAGTTACTATCGATTTATAACCTTTTCCCCGGTGCACTGACGAATACCAGGGAGCAAAAGCAATGATTTCATCCATGACAGCGCAAAAGGGAGGCGTCGTCGCCGCATTGTCAAAATTCGTAGCGATTACATAGCCTCCTGACGCAACAGGAACCTGAGTGTTCGCCCCCACGACGAGGCTACGCAGATATGAACTAAAAGTTACCTCGTTCAAGTCAATCACCGCTTCATCCAGTTTCAGCTGTTCAAACTAGCTTCAATATCAACTTATGCAAACAGCCGCCAATCGGTGAAGGCGAAGAGCTAACGAACCGCAGAGGACGCAGAGTTTACAGAGGGTACTAGAGGGATACGTTGTGTTAAAAAACACAAGAGGAAGTTGTCACCGGAACCTCCCGGAGACAACTTCCTCATGCTTTGCAGTTAAAATTACACCTATCTTGTTGGTATGATCTCCAGCCAATACCCATCAGGATCAGCAATAAAGTAAATTCCCATACCAGCGTTTTCGTAACAAATACAGCCCATGTTTTCATGAAGTGCATGGGCGGCGTTGAAATCATCTACTCGAAAGGCGATATGTATCTCATTATCTCCTAAGTTATACGGCTGTTGGCGATCTTTCAACCAAGTCAGTTCTAAGCGATGCGGCGTCACATCATCGCCGAGGTAGACTAACGTAAAGTCAGATTTTTCAACCCGCCGGGTTTCAGTTAGTCCAAGCGCCTGTTGGTAAAAGGCCAGACTTTTCTCCAGATTGAGGACATTGATATTGTTGTGAGCGAACGTGAATTTCATAGCAATCTCCTTTCTGATGACAACCTAATAGTATGCAACGAGAAAACTGGGGAGTGCTTAACCGCAGAATGCTCAGAGGGTTCGTCAAGTACCGTAGCCTCACGTACCCTCCGCAAACTCTGCGTACTCTGCGGTTAACGTATCCCCGGTTACTCTAAAGACTTCTTTCTTATTAAAGCATACTCTTGAGAAATGCCTGCGTCCTGGGATGAGAAGGTTGGCTGAAGATCTCGCTAGGCTTTCCTTCCTCCACAATTTCCCCGTCATCCATAAAAATAACTCGATTTGCCACTTCTCGGGCAAATGCCATTTCGTGGGTCACCACCAGCATTGTCATATGTTCCTCAGCGAGTTGACGCATGGCTTTGAGCACCTCGCCTGTCAATTCGGGATCTAATGCCGAGGTCGGCTCATCAAACAGCATAATATCTGGTTTCATCGCCAACGCCCGGGCAATAGCGACACGCTGCTTTTGACCACCAGATAAGCGCGAAGGGTAGCTGTTGCGTTTATCAAATAAGCCGACTTTGCGCAACAGTTCCTCTGCTTCCGGTTCGATCTCGCTGCGTTGTACACCCTTTACCACCAGCGGCGCCTCAATGACATTTTCGAAAACAGTCAAATGGGGAAACAGATTGAAGGACTGAAATACCATTCCCATTTTGCGACAAATTGTTCTCGCCTGGGGTTCTGGCGCATAGAGACTTTTTCCGTCTGGTCCGTTTGCTGCCAGCGTTTCACCTTCAATCTCGATTATGCCCCGATCCATCGTTTCCAAACGATTAAGACAGCGGAGCAGTGTACTTTTTCCAGACCCGGAAGGTCCGATAATGGCAACTACCTCACCCTTCTCAACAGTAAGCGAAATTCCCTTCAATACCTCAAGTTGGCCAAACGCTTTATAAACATCGCGAACTACAACCATATCCATCTTTATCACCTACTCATCGAACATTGCATAGCGTTTTTCCAAGCGTTCAAACACCCAGGTCAGAACCAGAGTCATAACTAGGTAAAATACAGCTGCCACAATAAACGGCGTTGTATTAAAATCACGCTGCACAATCGTGCGGGCAGTGCGCAGCAGATCATTCATTGCCAAAACATAAATCAAGGACGTGTCCTTGACAAGAGTGATCGTTTCATTACTGACAGGCGGCAAGACCCGCTTGATCACTTGCGGCAATACAATGCGTCGCATGGTTTGCAGGTAAGTCATGCCCAACGCCTTTGCCCCTTCATATTGGCCGCGATCAATGGATTGTATACCAGCCCGGAAGATTTCGGCAAAATAAGCAGCATAGTTTAAGACAAAAGCAATAACAGCTGCTGGAAAATCAGGCAGCCGCACGCCAATATAAGGCACAAACGGTAGCCCAAAGTAAATGAAAAGCAACTGTAGCATCAACGGGGTGCCCCGCATTAGCCAAATATAGGTTCCAACCGTACCGCGAACAGCCGGATAGCGGGATATCCGTCCAACAGCCAACAGTAAGCCTAACGGCAGGGAAAGGACAATGGTGATGAAAAACATTTGTAGAGTGACAACTGTTCCATCTAGCATCGGCCCCAAAATATTGAAGACGTATTCCATGGTATTCTCTCCTATCTAAATTAAACAAACGAAGTTGCCAAACCACAGAGTACATAGAGTACCCGTATATCCCCGCAGAGGGATACTGAATAATTATATAACCCAATCACCCTTCGTGTCTACTCTGTGTACTGTGCTAACCGTTCCTCCTATTAACTAAGCTAATAGTTTGAAGAAGCCAATGGCGATAACCATTGGCTTCCTCCACAACTCAATCTTCAATGCCCCACTTATTTTACGATATTTTCACCAAACCACTGCTTAGATATCTTCGCAGACGTGCCGTCTTGCTTCATCTCATCCAATGCCTTCTGCAGTTTGGTCAATAATTCTTTATCATCTTTACGCAGTCCAACGCCGTATTCCTCAGCGCCAAAGTGGTCGGACAGAACTGCATAATCGCCAGGTTTCTTGGCGATGTAGTAGCGGCCGACGATCTCATCGACAACAAGTGCTTCAATTCTACCGGCTTTTAGATCCAACAAAGCTGCCACATTGTCAGGGTACTTCTTCAATTCTTTAAAGGATTTGAGAATAGCCGCTTCTTTTGTTATCGCATCTACACTGCTGCTGCCGTCCTGCACACCGACGGCTTTGCCGGCGAGGTCAGCCTTGCCCTTCACTTTTGAATTCGCAGTAACAATGATAACTTGCTTGTTCTCCATGTACGGCTTGGTAAACAGGATATTTTCCTTCCGTTTCTCAGTGATCGTCAGGCCGTTCCACAGAACATCTACGCGTTTGCTGCTTAATTCAGCCTCTTTACTGCTCCAGTCGATTGGTTTGAATTCAACCGCCATACCAAGGCGTTTGGTGGCCTCTTTAGCCATATCTACGTCAAATCCAATAATATTGTTTTTCTCATCTCTAAATCCCATCGGTGGGAAATTATCATCAAGACCTACCACAATTTTCTTGGGTTGCGAACCGCCGCAACCGACCAATAGTAGAGCAGCCAACAGCACAGTTAAGGCGATCAAAAAAAACTTTCTCATTTCACTACCCCCACTACCAAATTATATTTCTATGATACTTTACTATGCTAAAATAGCAAAGTATCAAAAGGACATTCTAAGTAAAAATACAGCCATTTGTCTACGATTCTCTCTAGTTTCCAGCTTCTTTCGCAGGATAAGAAAAACCACGCGGTTTTTCTCGGTGAGTCGCGGGTCGATAGATCAACGGGGCGATTAAGTACGTTAACCGCAGAGTACGCAGAGTACGCGGAGGGTGCGCAGAGGGTATGGTTCATTATAAAAACGGGGGTGGAGACGATTTTGGGCCGCGAAGACGCGAAAGCCGCTACGGGATTTTATATGATATTCATACTCGCGTTGCGACGCTTCGCACTAACGTATTTCTACTGTTAACAGTCTGACTCTACTTCCACTCATCCCATGTTTTTGGCTGATACCCCACCGTTGCCTTCGGTCCATTACGTACAATTGGTGTCTTTAGCAGCAGCGGGTGCTCAAGCAGCATTTCCTCTACATTGTGAACCAGATACTTCAGATTACGTTTCTCATACTCTTTGCCAGCCTTATCAATGAGATTTTCCTGTCCAACAGCAGCCTTGACCCGATCGAGCTCGCCTTTACTCAGACCGCGTACTGTCAGATCCACATATTGAAAAGGAATACTCCGTTCCTTGAAATAGCGCTCTGCTTTACGAGAATCCTGGCACTTCTTTGTACCAAAAATTTGTATGTTCACGTTTATTTCTCCTCGACAACGCAGTATTTCGAAAATATACCGCCAGTATACATAGAATTACTGTACTAACGGCCTGATATGCCTCTTTGTAATGCGTTAAGAAATACTGACTTTAAGGGTTTGATAGCCAGCAGCGTCTTCACTGGCGCAGACTGTTCGATCACTGACGCTAAACGTCCTAACGCCCGGTGACTCAGTCGCGTTGGATCGTCAAACAGGAAGTTGGCAAGCTTGCCTCGCTCAATTGCCATAGCCGCCAGCCTGTCAAACGTTGTTTCAGGAACCAACACTTGCTGCGCTCGTTTCTGCATGGTAATGCTGCCAAATTTGCAGGCTGTGTAACAAACACCGCATCCCAGGCAAAGTTCGGGGGTGCAAACTGCTTGCGCGGGCTTGCTGTCTTGCTCTTCCATGTGGATTGCGCCGATAGGACATGCCTTGGCGCACAAGCCGCAGCCTTTACAGGTCGGACTATTAATCGCAACCAACCAATTCGAGGTTATGACCGCATTATGGATGTCAAGCGTCCGGATGGCTTGGAGCATACCGCAGCAGCAGCCACAGCAATTACAGAGAAATCCAACCTGTTTCTGAACATTATCTGCGATCTGAACTAGTCCCATGGCCTTGCATTCTGCCAGTATCGCCAACGCTTCAGCCTGGCTGATCGCTTCTGCCATACCTCGTTGAACCAGCATCTGGCCGCTAGTGTTGAAGGTCAAGCAGGTCCGTTGCGGTGCGGAGCAGCTTTTTCCCAAATGGCTCGCCTTATGACGACAGGCGCATAACGATACACCGACAAAAGCGGCAGATTCGATCGCTGAAGATGCTTTCTCCCAGTCCAACACCTCGGAGAAATCGGTTTCCGGCAAACTCTCTTCCCGAACCATGGTGCGCCCCAGCTGGGTCTGGGAGGAAAATATGCTACGGGCAAACCGATCATCTTGAAACATATATTCTTCGAACAAGCGGGCCAGCTCAGTCATGGGCAACTCAGTCCTTGTCCGCATAAAAACAAATTCAAAGAAACCGATGACCACTGGCGCAAGAACAACGTAAGATTGTCCCTTGTGCTCAAAATCAAGAACCAATCCACGTTCTGCCATACTAGTTATTCGTTCACGTAGCTTCTCAAGTGGCAGGCATAATTTCCGGGCAAGGTCTTGCAGTCGGGTCGGGCGTAAGGGGATTTGCCTGGCCAGATTCGCTTCTGCCGGCGAAAACAACAGTTTCAAGATTTCAATAAAAACAGGTGAGAATGGGGCTCCAGTCAGATTTTGGTCCAGTCGCCGCTGCAAAAGCACATACTCTCTTTCACTATTGACAATATGCCCCATCACAGTTCCCCCTCAACATTGATTACCTGAAAAGCGTTAGCCAGACCAACGCCATACCTGTAGTCAAGACCGTCAACGGCAAGCCTGCCTTAAGATACTCCTTAGCGCTGATGGCAACATTGTTACGCTTAGCGATTTCCGCCACAATCAGATTGGCCACCGAACCGGTAATGGTGAGATTACCAGCCAAGGTCGAAAACAGCGCTAAGGACTTCCACCAAATTTCCGCATGATCAACTGGTACAAAGAACTTAAGTAATAAAACGGCAGGAACATTGCTGACGATGTTTGACAGAATCACCGTCAGTACAGCGAATAGTCCTCTATGTTCAGTGGCAGAGCTAGGCAGAAAAGCCATGAGTTCACCCATTAATCCACTCTTCTCCACACCGCCGACAATGATGAACAAGCCAATAAAAATAACCAACAGGTTAAAGTCTACACTGGCATAGACCTTATTAGGATTAACTCTTCGTGTTATTAACAGAAAAGCCGCGCCAACGCTGGACGCAAGCGCCAGCTCAAATCCGGCAATATAGGCGGCCAGGATTGCCGTCAAAACCAGCAAGGTCTTGGCAATAAGATAACCATGAATCACTACACTGTGCTGTTCGGCTTCCGGGGATATGAAGCCACTGAGCTCGCGTCGATAGAGAACGGACAAGATCCCATGAGTTAGCAGTAAACCGCCTAGCGCAATCGGACTAGCGGTAAAAAAGTAACTCGCAAACGACAGTCCTGACAAACTGCCAATCAAGATATTCTGCGGATTGCCCAAAAGTGTGGCCGCACTGCCGATGTTCGATGCCATAGCAACTGCCAACAGATGGGGCATCGGATTACATTTCCCTCTGCGACAAACGAGAAGTACGACCGGAGTGAATAGAAGACATACCACATCATTGATCGCGAGTGCGGACATAACACCGCTGACCATAATCGTCGACAACAGCAGGCTTTGCTTACTGCTAATCTGTCGCAAAATGGCACTGCCGATCAGATCGAAAAATCCGGCGATTTTTAAATTAGCAACAACAATCATCATCGAGAACAAGATAACAATTGTTTTGAAGTCAACTGACTGCATTGCTTCTTCAAATGACAGAACACCGCAAGCAATCATCGCAGCAGCGCCGATAATTGCCGCTCCTGCCCGATCCACACGGAAAACCGGACTCTTGCCTAGTGTGAAAACAAATAAAGCCAGCGCGAGTATGACACCAGCTACTAGCGCAACTGTATATTGATCCAAACCGATCATTCCTTGTTATCTTTTCTCCATTGTACCGTTTACTTCCAGCACTGTCCATCCTGCGAAGCACTATTTTACATTCGCCGCTGACTCAGAGTGCACAACACGTTAAGAACGCTAAGCCGAATACAGATTGCCTGCCATCTGTTGTTAAGTCTGCGAAATTAGGCTACAATACAGTAGATAGTTTAAGGAAACGGAGAGGATATCGATGCAAGAAGAAAGCGTTCTAGAATTTTTCCAAGCACTCGGTTTTGAAGAGATTGACATCGAGGATGGCCTAACTGCCTTGTCTGTGGAATTCGCGCCGACTGGAAATTATGCACTAATTACCAATGAAGAAGGTACTCTGCCGGAAAAGCTCAGGCAAAACCTTATCTTTGCTTGCTATACACCAGAAGGAGCTTATCAATGGAGCGTCGGCTTCAAAAATGCATACGTCTTTAAAGAAATCTGGTCTACAGGCGAACCGCTCGACCAGAGGTGCGAAGCAGTGCGCCAATATGGCGAGAGCAAAGAAACTGAATAAGAAAAAGTAACGCCGCCCTCGCTTAAGCGCGATCAGGCGGCGTTGGCTTTAATTATCTTCTGTCATTGCGGTCACGGTTTGTCATCTTATTCCAAACAAAGCGTCCTGCCATGAAGATAGCGGCAAGCAGCAAAACGTTAAATAACATCCCCATCATATTGGCAAACATGCCAGTGTGGCCGAAGCCGAACATATTACCCAGCAAACTGCCCAACAACATACCGCCACCGAACATGCCGAAGTTTCTCATGAAACCGCCGGTAGCGGGCTGAGACGCTTGTGGTGTTGCGGCCTTGGCAGCCGGTGCTTTTTCTGTATAACTGCTGGCAGGCGCGGAGGGTTTATAGTTACTAGCAGGAGGCGGTGCAGCTTGTTGGGTTGAAGGTCTTGGTGACGACATCCTCACTTTCGACCCGCCAACAGCGGCAAATCCGACAGCATTGATAGCGAATACAAAAATAAATGTTAGCAGTAATAGTCTTTTCATGTTACTCCTCCTTAAACGTCTTTACATCATCAGGAAAGGTGTAGATTTCAGCCAAATTAGGCAGCTCACCAGACAGATAGCGGTCAATATCGTGGACATCAATATAGAAGGTGCAGGCAACTTCCAGATAACCTTGTTCTTTACCCTGGGTCAAATTACGGATGGCTAGCAACCGTTCCCGCAGTTCTTGACAATCTCCTAACGAAGCCGTGACGTTAAGTGTCGCGAGCGGAACACCGTATTCTCTGAGCACATCCTGCAAGTTCATACGTTCTGACATCTTGATTCCTCCGTATACAACTAATCTGCTAGCAGCAATTTGATTAATTCTACCCTACTTCACGCTAAATTGCAATGCGCCACCATCTTGGTCCAATTTACAGAAATGTAGAATCAAGGTATCATTGTAGCATATGGAGGGAATAACTTGACCATGCAAACCTGACTTTGACGTTTGTGCCAATTACTCTCGCTCTCAGATCTTACAGGCCCGCAAGCAGCAATCTGCTGGCTAAACTCGCCTCGCATCTGAACATTTTCTAACAGCCTAGTAAGGAGATATTATGGAAAACAATCACCCTGAGTTTCCCCTTGAAAAGCAACATCTAGAAAATACAATTCAAGAAATGAAACAGATCATCATTGATCTCGACGCCGACATTGATGTTCGGCTCCATAAAATAGGCAAGGCCCGCACGAATAAAGATGAAGTTAGCGCCTATGTCCATTCCTTAATGAAGAGTGACCATGCGGCAAAAATTTACGACATTGAGCATGCACTGGCCAGTCCTTACTTTGGCCGAGTAGACTTTCGCGAAGACGGCACCGAACAATTTGAACAATTTTATATCGGCAGAACTAAGATCTCTCGGCTGGATATTCAGAAAGCAAGCGATATTCTGGTCTTTGACTGGCGAGACCCTGTTTCCGCTATTTTCTATGAATGTCAAGACGGCCGGGCTACCTACGAAGTCTTGGGACGTTATAGTTATACTGGTGAAGTACGCCTAAAACGGCAGTATAAGATCGAAGATGGCCAATTGATAGCCATGTCGGATGATGACATCCTTGGAAAGCTAATCAATCGACAGCAAGAATCACTGATCGCCGACCCGTTTCTTAAAGAGCGCCTGCTTCAAGGCGCTAGCGATCGGTTAAAAGATATTGTTACCTCCATCCGGTCTGAGCAAAATCTGATCATCCGCGAACCTTTAAATCAGGTAACCGTAATTCAAGGAGTAGCTGGCTCAGGCAAGAGTACGATCGGGTTGCATCGGCTATCTTATCTTTTGTACAATGATAAGCTCAACCCATCCCGACTGGCTGTCGTCGCCCCTAACCGAATCTTCCTCGACTATATCTCAGAACTACTGCCAGACCTTGATGTCCAAGATGCCAAACAGCTTACCTTCGAAGACATTGCTATCGCCATTCTGCAAATGACGCCCCGGTTCAGCCAGCAACAGCTTGCTAGCGAACAAACAGCAGCCCTTGCCCGTTGGAAAGGCTCACCCCAATTTGTTGAGGTCTTACAAGAATTTCTTGACAGGCAGATACAGAAATTCTGCCTAAAACTAACTGACCTTACGCTTTTTGATAATCAGCTGATTATTACCAAAGAGCAACAACTAGAGAAGGTTGTAGAAGGAGCGCAGGTTCCCTATAATGAGCGTCTAACCACACTGGAAAAACACATCCGATTTCGTATTAGAAACTTTCTCGAAGTGCTAAGGGTGAGACTCAATCGCGGCGAGCATGGCATAAGTGATGAATTACTGCAGCGCTTCCATCAGGAAGCTGAGTCTTTTCTGAATAAGCACTTTGCCAAGTGGCCGAACCTGAAGTTGCTTACCGGCTACGCGGCAGTGTATGCAGATAAACCAGCCTGGAAAAGTTTGAAGCGACTAGGTGCAGACTACGAGGAACTGGCTGCGCATACTCTACCGCTGCTACAGCAAGGCAAAATCGAGCGAGAAGACTTAGCGCCGCTTTGTTATCTAAAGTATCTAATCGACGGAACGGATCACATGGAAAAATATGATCATATCGTTATAGATGAAGGACAAGACCTTAGCCTGTTGGAATACATGGTCTTGCGTCGATTATCGCGCAACATGTCATTTACGATCATGGGGGATATGTTTCAAGGTATCCATGCCGGACGCGGCCTCGAAAGCTGGCAGGCTCTGCTAAAGGAAGTGTTTGGCGAAGCCAGATCCCACTATTATGAAGTCAATTACAGCTATCGCTCAGCCAAAGAAATCGTCGATCTGTTTAATAAAGTCATGCCTGATGGACGATCAAAGGCGATACCTGTCTATGAAATCGGCAGACAACCCCAGATCGTACGGGCAGCATCAACAGTTGACGGCATTCGCCGTCTGGCTGCCGCAATTACAGAGTTTAAGGAATTGGGTTGCCAGTCAATCGGGATTATTAGCCGACAAGAAAGTGACAGCGAAGAGATCTATACTGCATTAAAACTGTCGAATCCAGAACTAAGCGACCTACACCTGATCACAAATACTGCAGCCATTTACCATGGCGGCGTAACGATCGCGCCAGTCCTGTTGGCTAAAGGACTGGAATTTGACGGAGTACTCATTTGGAATGCTTCCGACAAAGAGTTTAGCTCTAACTACCTTGATGCGAAACTTCTCTATGTCGCATTATCCCGAGCCATGTATTACTTGAAAATATTTTACCAAGGACGCCTAACCCCGCTACTGCGCGGCGAGCGTTAAGAAAATCTCCGTGGTGGTCTTTCGGAGACGGAGGAGCGTTAACCGCAGAGTGCGCAGAGTACGCGGAGGGCCCCGCAGAGGGTTACGGGTTAATATATAAAATCTGAAACCCTCTGTGTCATGCACCCTCTGTGTACTCTATGGTAAAGCGTAATTCGTTCTTCATTTTTCTCTGGTAGATTAAGAAAATGATACCCATCTCTTGCTGAGAGCAAAATAATAGCAAGCAAAATTAACCACCAATAACAGCGGTATGCCAAATACGAAGCTGGCGTGACGGGTCTTATGGCGGTATATGTACATGCCCAACAGTATTCCGGCTGCGCCGAACAGCAGCGCCCAGAGGAAAAAGATGCGTTCCGGCACACGCCATCGTCCGTGGCGGGCGCGATATTTATCCATCCTGACTAGCAGAAACGCAGCGCAATTCCAAAGAAAATAGGTTAGCACAATCACCCCTCCTTTCTTGCTATATTACCACGCACAAGCCATTAGCACTATCGAAGAAAAGCATTTTCCAAGAATAACCTATCATTTACTGACACAAACTGATATAATGACGGATAGTCCAAAGAAAAAGCGTCGTTAACCGCAAAGTATGAGGAGTCTGTACTCGACATTCCCTCTGTGTACTCTGCGCTGAACCGTACCTAAAAAAACTGCAGGAGGCTTCATTTGTGTCGACAGATTTTATTTCCTTAGGTATCCGCCGGGAAATCCAAGAATACTTATATAAAGATGGGATCACTACTCCCACCCCTATCCAAGTTCAGGCTATTCCTGTCTTACTGGCTGGCAAAGACTTGATTGCCCAGGCCCAGACAGGAACAGGCAAGACGCTGGCTTTTTTGCTACCACTGTTTGAAAAATTACAGCCACAAAAACCGAATGTTCAAGTAGTCATTGTCACACCTACCCGGGAGCTAGCATTGCAGATCACCCAGGTGGCGACACAGTTGGCTGAGCCATTTGGTGCGCAGGTTTTATCTGTTTATGGCGGTCAGGATGTAGAGCGTCAAATTGCCAAGTTGAAGGCTGGTGTCCAAGTAGTCATCGGTACGCCTGGTCGTCTCTTGGATCATGTGCGGCGCGGTACCATTGACCTAAACGGAGCGACGCGGCTGGTGCTTGACGAAGCTGATCAGATGCTACATATGGGTTTTATTGATGATGTGGAATCAATTATTCGTCATACATCCAGCAAACGCCAAATCATGCTGTTTTCGGCAACCATGCCGTCAAAAGTCCGCGCTCTGGCGACGCGTTACATGGATAAGCCTGTTGATATTCAGATAAGAACCCAGAATGTCACGCTAGACGAGATCAAGCAGATTGTCATTGAAACCAGTGAAGAAGCAAAGATTGATGCACTCTGCAAACTCATCGACGAGTATCGTCCGTATTTGGCGATGGTCTTCTGCCACACTAAACAACGTGCCATTATGCTTAACGAAGCCTTATCCCAGCGCGGCTATGAAGTTGATGAACTGCATGGCGATCTATCACAGGCCAAACGCGAGCGAGTCATGCGTCGGTTCAGCGAAGCTAAACTGCAGATCCTGGTGGCGACAGATATCGCGGCCCGCGGCCTTGATATCGAGGCGGTCACTCATGTATTTAACTTTGATATTCCGCATGATGTGGAGAGCTATATTCACCGCATCGGCCGTACCGGACGAGCGGGCGAAACCGGCATTGCGGTTACGTTTGTCACTGCTGCCGAAACCATCTATTTACGGATGATTGAGCAAGGCATCCGTGCAACGCTGGAAAAGCGCAAAGCCAATGGACAAATCATTACCCGTAAAGCACAAGTACAGCCGAGAAGGGGCAAAGTCACTACCGCCACTGTAAAGAAGGCGACTGACAAGAAGCCCGTACACGCTGGCGTGAATACCCGAAGCCGACGCAAACCTAAGCAGAGTGAAGAAATATCCAGCCAGAACAAACCGTTACGAGCGCGCAAACCGACTGAGCGCGGGAGAAAGTAGTCGATAAACACAAGCGGCACTAGCGGTACACGAGAGCCACAAAACCAAACCGCGGCGTGGCAGTCTTTGCAATACTGGAGAAGCGGTTTAGCGCAAAGAACGCTAAGATCGCTAGCGGCGCAAAGATAATTTGTTATTCCGCTTTGCGGCGTTTGCGCCCTTTGCGGGCTTCGCGTTAAGGTACTTCTACTGTTATCGTTTCTGGACGTTTAAAAAGCCAAGCAGGCCTTAATCGGTCAGCTTGGCTTTTGTGTTGCTTATTCTGCGGTTATCACTGTGCCGCTTTCGCCAGTGAAGGCTTTACAGGCGTTCTCTAATGAAACGATATAGGCTTTGCGGCCCGGGACGGAGGAAACGAAGCGAATAGCGGCTTCAACCTTTGGACCCATGCTTCCTGGCGGAAAGTGACCTGCAGCTTGATATTGGCGGGCTTGGGACACAGTCATGCTCGCCAGAGTTTGTTGAGAGGGTTTGCCATAATTGATACAGACCCGTTCAACCTCAGTTAAGAGCAGAAACGCATCGGCATTTACCCCGCTGGCTAGTAATTGTCCGGCCATGTCTTTATCAATAACAGCTTCAACGCCCACTAATCCACCAACGCTACGCGCAACCGGGATGCCGCCACCGCCAGCTGCCACTACCACTGCGCCTGTATCCAACAATTGTTTGACCATATTTCTTTCGACGATTTCGAGAGGTTCTGGTGAAGGCACAACCCGCCGCCAGCCGCGACCACTGTCTTCTTTGAACACATGGCCTTTGGTTTCCATGATCTGGCACGCCTCGACCTCAGAAAAGAATGGACCGATGAATTTTGAGGGTTGCGTAAATGAGGGATCTTCCGGGCTGACCACTACTTGGGTAATCAATGAAACCACCGGAATCTCGATACCAATGCTTTGCAGGTAGTTGCCCAACGTCTGACTGATGGCATAGCCAAGCGAACCTTGTGTGTTAGAAACACAAACATCAAGCGGCATCGGCGGGACAACCTCTTTGCACAGTTCATTTTTCAACAGCAAGTTGCCAACCTGTGGTCCATTGCCATGAGTAATCAGGACGCGATGTCCCTGCTTGATCAGTTCCGCCACATGCGCGCAGGTCTTGCGAATGTTTGCCCATTGTTCATCCCGAGTTCCCTTTTCCGTTGATCGGGTAATAGCATTGCCGCCAAAGGCCAGTACGATGGTCTGCGTCAATTTACTCCCTCCCCATTTGAAACGCTATTGACTATTTCTTTATTTCTGTTTGTTTTACCTTTACTGGTTGAACTTTTTGCGGTTTAAGATTGGTTTGCCTCACCTTTTTGTCTGCCATCTCGCCTCTGACCATCTGTTTCTTTTGCATGGTAATTTTCAGCGCTTTTTCGCATTTCTCGATATATTGCGTTTCTCCGGCGGTGACAATCGATATGGCTGTGCCACTGCGTCCGGCCCTTCCGGTACGGCCGACGCGATGCAAGTAAATTTGCGCTTCATCTGGCATATCAAGATTGATCACATAGTCCACACCAGGGATGTCAAGGCCCCTTGCGGCAATGTCAGAGGCAACCAAAAGCTGTATTTTACCGTTGCGGAAGTCTTCAAGCGCTTTTTTCCGTTCTGCTTTGCTTGCACTTCCATGCAGACTAGCTGCTGCTAAACCTTGAAAATTCAATTTGGCAACAGTGACCTCCACGTTGTCCTGTTTGTTAATAAAGACCAGAGCTCGCTCACCTTCAATGCTGCGAGCGATTTTGCGCAAGACGTCCATCTTTTCCCGCAGCTCGGTTACGAAATACCAGTGTGTAATATCTGGTTGATCTTGAGCCTGAGGCGTCACACGAACCAATTCGGGTTCACGCATTAGGCTTTTTGCCAGTTCGACAGTCCCTGGTTTAATCGTTGCCGAGAACAGCAGCAACTGGCGATCCTTCAGCGTTGTTTTAATGATTGCTTTCACACCCTCGAGATGTTGATCGCCAAGCAGCCGATCGCCCTCATCCAACACAATGGTTTTAATGGTATGGGCGCTAATCTTTCGCTTCTGAATCAGTTCCAGGATTCGTCCGCTAGACCCAACAATGATGTGCGGTTTTTCCCGTAACTTTTCGATCTGCCGAACAATATTGACGTCGCCGATAATTGGCAGAGAGGTGACAGGCAGTCCAGAATTCGCTGCCAGCAGTTCAACCTGCTTTTGGATTTGCATGGCCAGCTCATAGGTGGGTGCTAAGACTAGCGCCTGCATTTCTCGCTTGCTCGAGTCGATTTTGTGAAATAGCGGTAAGAGGTAGGCCAATGTTTTGCCTGTTCCAGTTGCCGATTGGCCAATCACGTCTTTTCCCGCCAGCACGAATGGGATAACCTGGGTTTGGATTCCTGTCGGTTGGGTAATCCCTGCCTTTTGCAGGCCGTTTGTTAGCGCCTCGCCAACACCTAATTGCGTAAATGCATCATTCATCGTTTTTCTCCTGTATGGCGATGTGTCTCGCCAAAATTCAAAATCTATCTCTTATATCTTTCCCGTCATCGTCAAGTCTTCTGCATTTCTTCCGCCAGCTCATTCAAATATGTCCACCGTTCCAATAGTTCGTCAAGGCGGGACTCCAGCTCCTGCTGTCGGACTGTCAACTGCCGCAGCAATTCATAATCACTGCCAGCGCCATCAAGTTGTGCAGTAACGGCGCGCAGTTCTGACTCGACACTAGCGATGACGTCATCGATTTGCTCAAATTCCCGCTGTTCTTTAAACGTAAATTTGCGGGGACGATCTTTCACAGGTTGTACTAGTATCGTTTTTTTCTCTTCTACCGGCTTGCCATTGCTTATTGTTTCAGAATACCGGAGTAAGCTAGCCGCCCGATAATCGGAATAGCCGCCAACATATTGCGTGATTCTGCCATCGCCTTCAAAGGCAAATATTTTGTCCACCAGCCGATCAAGAAAATAACGGTCATGCGAGACGACAATGACGGCGCCGGCAAAATCATCAAGATAGTCTTCGAGAACGGTTAGGGTTTGAATATCGATGTCATTGGTCGGCTCATCAAGCAGCAGAACGTTAGGAGCACCCATCAATACTTTCAGTAGTTGCAGACGGCGTTTCTCGCCGCCTGACAGTTTAGCAATCGGGGTCCACTGCACGTTCGGCGGAAACATAAAACGCTCTAACATCTGGGACGCGCTAATTGTGCTGCCGTCAGCGGTTGGCAGAAAATGTCCTTCTGCTTTAATATAGTCAATCACAGTCATAGCTTCGTCTATTTCGCCGCTTTCCTGCGAGAAGTAGCCGATCTTAACCGTCTGCCCAATATCAACAGTACCGCTATCCGGAACCAGCATCCCAGTGATGATATTCAGCAAGGTAGATTTGCCGCTGCCATTAGGGCCGACGATGCCAACTCGGTCATTTTTCAGCACAATATAGCTAAAATCCGCAATCAGGGTCCTGTCATCATACTTATGCCCAATGTGCTCAAGTTCAATGATCTTGCGGCCTAGCCTGCTCGCGCCAACTGACACTTCAAGTTTCGCATCGGCAGCCTCGGCTTTCTGGGCACTTAACTCCTCAAACCGCTGGATGCGGGCTTTTTGCTTGGTTGACCGCGCCTGCGCTCCACGCCGTATCCAAACGAGTTCATTGCGCAGCAGGTTTTGGCGTTTCCTTTCACTGGCCTCCCGCCGTTCCTCTCGTTCCAGCTTGAGTTCAAGAAACTGGCTGTAATTACCACTATAGGTGTAAAGTAAGCCGTGATCCAATTCAATGATGCGAGTCGCCACTCGGTCAAGAAAGTAACGGTCATGGGTGACCATGAGCAGCCCGCCTTTGCGGTTGTGCAAATAGTCTTCCAGCCAGTCAACAGTGTCATTATCAATATGATTTGTCGGTTCGTCTAATATAAGAAGATCAGAAGGAGTAATCAGCGCTCTGGCGAGAGCCACCCGTTTCTTTTGGCCGCCAGATAGTGTGCCGATCTTTGCTAAAAAATCTGGAATGCCCAATTTGGTTAAGATGGCCTTGGCTTCGCTTTCCAGCTGCCAACCGCCCAGGTCATCCATTTGCTGGCTGAGTTGAATCAACTTCTTCTGCAACACGATATTGCCTGGTTGCTGCTGACTGTCAGCCAGCGCTTGCTCGTAGTCCCGCAGCACCTGCATAACCGGCGCTCGGCCACAGAAAACCTGGGCCAGCACGGTCTCGTCTGCCGCGAATTCAGGATCCTGTGGCAGGTACTCGACCGTAATCCCGTTGCCCTTGACGATTTGTCCTTGGTCAGGGCTGTCTATCCCGGCGATCACTTTCAAGAAGGTGGACTTGCCGGTGCCGTTAACGCCGATCAAACCAATCTTATCGCCAGAGTCAACACCAAAGGTCACATCACGAAACAGCACCTTCTCGCCATAACTCTTGGCTAGATTTTCAATTGTTAAGATGTTCATGTCTTAATCCTCCAAAGAATACGGTTAACCGCGGAGTACGAAAAAATACGCTAACCGCAGAGTACGCAGAGTACGCTGAGGGTACCCGCAGAGGGTACCGAAACATTTAATTATTTAAAACGCTCCCCCGCGAACCCTCTGCGACCTCTGCGTAATCTGTGGTCAAAAAGTTCCCCTAGTTACTTTTACCGTTCCGGCAGCGCCGGCTTGCCTTCTTTATCATTATAGGTTGCCCGGCAGGCTGGAAACTTTGTGCAGCCCCAGAAATTGCCGTTCTTGCCGTTTTTCAAGCGGAGTTCGCCTTGTCGACAGCGAGGACAGGGATAATCCGGTTTCTTCGGCGCATCGCCTTGATCATCATACGAGGCCCGGCACTCGGGGTAGCGCGAACAGCCCCAAAACTTGCCGTTTCTGCCACTTCTCTGCTGCAGCACGCCTTGCCCGCACTGTGGACAGTGATGCTCACCTTGGAGCGGCATGGTTAAGCCAATTGCCTTGCCGCAGAGATCGGCGGCAAACTCGGCTTGGCCGGTTAAGAAGTCTTCCAGGCTTTCACTGCCTTGGGCCATTTCATGCAGGATATTCTCCCACAACGCCGTTGAATCAGGATATGTCATCTCATCTGGCAATGCGTCGATCAGTAGGTAGGCAGAATCGGTAGGACACAAGTATTTTTTCTTGGTTTGTTCAATCAAAAAACCGCGTTCAATCAGTTCCCTGATAATAGTAGCGCGAGTGGCTTCTGTGCCAATGCCGGCGACATCTTTTAGTCTCTTCTTTAGTTCCGGATTCTTCACATATTTATGTATTTCCTTCATCGCCGCCAACAAGGTGGCTGCGGTAAAGCGTTGCGGCGGTTTGGTTGATTTTTTGTCAGCCGATGCGCGAAGAAGGGTTACTGCATCGCCTTTCGTCATCGCGGGCAGTGTGGCGCCATCTTCTTCTTTTTTATCATCTGTATCAGCACCATATACGGCTTTCCAACCTATCTCGGTTATGATACGGCCACTGGCGGTGAAGGTCTCACCGGCATGTGATACTTCGACTTTCGTTTGATCATAAACGTGAACAGGATAAAACTGCGCAATATAAGCTTGTGCGATCAGAATGTATAGATTTCGCTCACTCTCGTTCATGGTCATCAGATTGCATTTTACTGTAGTCGGAATGATCGCATGGTGGGCTGTGATCTTTTTATCATTCCAGGCTCGACTTACGATCGTTGGCTCAGCCCCATCAGACCATTGCGCTAGGTCGCACTTTCCCGTTTCACGCAGATTGCCCAGAATGGCGGCAGCATCAGCGTGTTGCGACTCAGGCAAAAATTCACAGTCAGACCGCGGATAGGTGGTCAGTTTCTTTTCATATAGTTTTTGCGCTGTATCAAGAACTGTCTGCGGGTCATAGCCAAACTTCTTGCCTGCCATTACCTGCAAGCTGGACAACGACACCGGCAATTTCTGCGGCTCCTTTTTCTCCGATGTCTCACAAAGGATGACTTCTGAGGCTTCGGCTGCAGTCTCAACCGCATTGATCAGTCGTTTGGCAACTGCCGCGTCAGCCAGCCGGCCTTCTGAATCCATGCCTGCCTGATTGTCCCGCGGTTTCCAATACGCTGTAAAGACACCATTTACATGCTGAAAATCTGCTTTTACAGTAAAGTAGTCTGCAGGTTTGAAGGCCTCTAGCTCCCGTTCCCGCCTGACGACAAGGGCAAGAGTAGGGGTTTTTACCCGTCCGACCGGTAAGGTAGTTCTATGCCCAGCGCGTTGGGCTGCCAGCGTATAGGCGCGGGACAAGTTCATGCCGATCAGCCAGTCGGCTCGTGATCTGGCCAGCGCAGATTGTTTCAGCGAGAAGAAATCCCGGTTGTCGCGCAAATCGGCAATCGCCTTTTTGATGCTTTTTTCATCAAGCGCATTCAACAAAATACGTTGCACCGGTTTTTCATTGTGAAGATAGTCAAGCACTTCGTCAATTAATAGCTGACCCTCACGATCAGGGTCACCAGCATGGACGATTTCATTCGCCTGTTCAATCAAGTGCTTAATCACGGCAAATTGCTTGCGGCAGGAGTCGGCCACCAACAGTTTCCAATCTGCCGGGATAATCGGCAAATCTTCGGCTCGCCACTTTTCATATCTGCTATCGTATTCGCCTGGCTCCGCCTGACGCAACACATGGCCATAGCCCCAGGTTACAACGCCGCCGTCGGTGACGATATAACCGTCCTTGCGGCTGGCGGTACCAGGCAAGCATTTCGCCAGTTCAGCAGCCATACTGGGTTTTTCCGCTATAAATAGTCTCACGACACACCTCTAGTACAAAAAACGGGAGCCCCGCTATTACAGGAGTCCCGTCTGTTGGAAATCTCTCAGTAGTCCATTATATTAACTAGTATTCTATACACCCTGGTAAAATCCTGCAAACAGGAATTCTCGTGTCACGTGCGCTCAACCGACCCTAGAATCGGCATCAGACTGTTCGCGCAATACCCGTTTCAAGATCTTACCAGTCTGGCTTTTCGGCAACGCGTCAACCTTAATATAATCGCGGGGCATCTTGTAGCTGGCAAGTTTTACCTGCAGATACTCACGGATTGCTTTTTTATCAAATACGTGTCCTTCAACCATCACGATATAGGCACGAGCCGCCTGACCACGCAATGTGTCAGGAACGCCAATCACGGCTGCTTCAGCAACACCGGGAAAAGCATACAGCAGTTCTTCAATCTCTCTAGGATAGATATTTTCTCCATTCGTAATAATCATATCCTTTAACCGATCGACGATGAATAAGTAGCCTTCCGTATCACGGTACGCCAAGTCACCAGTATAGAGCCAGCCGTCTTTGAGCGCCCGCGCCGTATCGAGCGGCAAGTTATAATAGCCGCGCATAACAGTCGGACCTTTAACGACGAGTTCACCAACAGTTCCCGGCGGCAATTGTTCGCCAGAAAGTCCGATTACCTTGACCTCAAGCCCAGGCAGCGCTTTACCAATAGAGCAAGATTTCGTTTTGGTCACGGGATTAACAGCGACAACAGGCGACGCTTCCGACAAGCCATAGCCCTCGATAATGTTGACCCCGTATTTCTGCTGAAACTGTTCGGAGACGCTTTCCGGCAAAGATGCTCCACCAGATATAAACATTCTAACACTGGCCAAATCCTCCGGTGCTCCCATGCGCACAAATAAATTGTACATAGGAGGCACACCGTACATGACAGTTACAGCTTGCTCTTTAATCGTGGAAATCGTTTCCTTCGGCGAAAAACCGTCAAGCACCGTAATGGAAGCTCCCTTAAGAAGCGGATTCAGAACGGCGCAGGTCCAGGCAAACGCATGATACATTGGCAGAACGCACAGGACGTTATCTTGCGAGTTTACTGGTATCACTTTGCCAAATATGATGGCATCGCTGACAAGGTTTTTATGGGACAGTACAGCCCCCTTCGGGTTGCCAGTCGTTCCTGAGGTATAAATAATGACACAAGGCTGATTTTCATCTATATCAGCACGAGCAGAAACACTGCTCTGCGGCAGATCTTTACTAAATTCGGCAATGATCAGTTGCGTAACTTCCTGCTGGTATTCATATGCCTGGAGTTCAGCTTCTATAGCCAATTCTTCCATAGTCACCAAATGCTTTATCTGTGCGTCTTTAATAATATAGGCGACCTCATGCGGCGTCAATTGAAAATTGAGTGGAACAACAACAGCGCCCAAGCTGGCAAGCGCCATGTAACTATAAACGTATTCGAACGAATTGCGAGAAAACAAGCCAACATTATCGCCGAAACGAATACCGCTGTTTTGAAAATAGCCACGATATTTCGCCACTTCGTCCTGGAGTTGCGCATAGGTGACAGTTTGGTTACCGCGAAGTACTGTATTGTCTCCAATTCCCTGAGTAATCAGTTCATGAACTAACATTAATGACAACCCCGCCTTTATCATAAAGTAGACTTGATTCAGGTGGAGTTTTACTCTATCTGAATCCTAGCCGCACTTATCCAAAGACTTAGCCGCTCTTAGACTGAGGCTCGAAATCTATGATTTCGTTAAGCCGAAGGCTCCCTTTAGGGACTCCCGCTGTCAAGCGGGAGTTTTAGAGCGGTTTGGTCTTTGGGAAAAATGGAAAATACCTTATTTGCCATTTTATAACGAATTACTGCTTTTGTCCATAGCATTCCCGGCTAACTCAATCAATACGCAAATCGCAAGATGACCAACAAAGCCCCAGCAATGCCGCCAGTTACGACCAGCAGCAAATTTAGTTCAAAATATGCCAACAGCACGGCGATCATCGTCCCTGCGACCGCTGCCTCCTGCCGCGCTCCGGTTGAGCTCAGCACACCCGGGAAAATCAAAGCCGCCAAAGCTGCATAGGGAATAAATTTCATGAAACGAACCAGCGCTGGTGATAGCTTAAGATTTTGCAGCAAAACCAGCGGCAGTTGACGTGGCAGATAGGTAACTATAGCCATACCACCGATGAGTACGAAAATTTCTAGTAGTTCCATTTTAATTCTCCTCAGTGAAAAGATAAGCGCCAATGCCAGCGCTGATCAACGTAGCAAAAATAATTCCCCAGCCGCCGCTAATACTGGCAGTAACAGGCAACCAACGGATCAATGAATGAATACTTGCCGCGAGCAAGGCCACCACTAACGCTGATCTTGACTGTTTACAACTAGGAATTAGCAGACCAATAAACATGGCATACAGAGCAATACCCATGCTCGATTGCAAGACGGCCGGCAGACCACTAGAGAAGAAGAGCCCAATCCAGGTACCTGCATTCCAGGCGGCGAAGGCGATGGTATTCAGCCCGAGGACAAAATAGCGAGAAAGCGATTCCTCCTGACGCAATGCAGCGATCGTGAAGGTCTCGTCAGTAATTCCAAATGCCAGCACTGCTCGCCACGCTTTGGATACGCTTTCAGGAATCTTTTGTGATATCGCAGCAGACATTAGAAAGTGTCTGAGGTTTAAGATGAAAGTCGTTAAGATGATTTCCCCATGCGAAACGCCTAAAGATAACAAATTAACCCCAATAAATTGACTGGCGCCGGCAAAGACGAAAAATGACATGAGCGCCGGGATATAAAATGGCAAATCGGCGCTGCGCGCCAGCAAGCCAAAGGTGACCGCAATGGGAATATAGCCAAGGGCAATGGGAATACCTGCTGTTAAGCCTTCAACAAAATGAGTGCGATTCAATTTACTATTCAATTTGTACCTCCCCCTGAGCATGTTAGAAAAAGACTGCAGCCCCAAATCGAGCTGCAGTCTTTTCTTCGCTATAGTGTTTCTCTTTTCCTTCAATATCAGTCGCCTTAGATTTTCCTGATTTTCCCGTATCACGCTCTGTCATGCGGTTTTGATGCAATGCAGATGGGGACTCTGTTCTCCTCCATTTGGCAGTTCATTCTCCGCTGCTCGAACATCATTCCTATGTCGGAAGGTTAGACGATGCAGTTCCTCCATCGCTGTCTGCAGCTTTGCCAGGCGATCGCCTTCCAGCTCCTGATCGTGTTTTGAGTCGATCAGATCTCCCTTAAACCGTTCCAAGTAGTTTGCCATTTCCATAAAGTAAGTATGGATGGCTTTACTGAATTCATTTTGCACATAACTGTCCAAGGCAGTTCTGACCCTGCGGTGATCATCTTCCAGCAAAGCCTGCAATTGGCCGGCAATCTCCCGCGTATAAATCCGGTAAATCTGTTCCTCGTATTGATACGCGACATCATGCTTACGGCACCAAAGCGTATACCACTTTCTTTCCTGTCTTGTCGCCGTTTTACTGACCGTATCTTCTTTGACTACCCCTTGGCGAAGCTCGGCAAAATCAATCGCCACCGGACGCACCTTGGGCTTCGGAAATTCTAGCGAGACAGAAAATGAGTCATTCAATCGTTGTTCGGCGGCTGATAGTATTTTCTGTAGCCGCCGGTTGACACCTGCCCAAATATCTATTGACATATCATCAACCGTTTGCTGTGTTTTTACTTGCATTTCGTTAAGAACTGGCTCGATATGTTTATGCACGGCTTCAATCAAGCGGTTGAGAAACTGCTTGGCTTCTGCCTCCGTTTGAAAGTCATTGGATCCGTCGGGATCAAAGTTTACCGCGAGTGGCTTGGCAGTTGTCGGTGTGTGATCAATAAACCCCTGCAGACGCTGTTTTACCCAGTTTCTGCTCTGACCGCCACTGAAAATTGCCTGAACTTCCTTTTTAACAATGCTGTCACAACCAGCAAATAAGTCATTAATCTCCATCTGCAGCAGCAAGATGCTTTCATCAATAATGCTGCGGGCGTCATCTCTAGCGACTTTAATCAGTCGGATATCTTCTTCCAATGATTTGATATGTTCTTCAAGCACCTTGATATCGATATTGATTGCTTTTTGTTTAAGTTGCAGACCTTCCACCACACGCCGATCAAATTCATCCATCTTCGCAACAGCCGACCGCAGACTAATCAAAGCCGCGTTCTCCGACCCCTTCTTGATCACTTCTGTCAGAGGCTTGTCAAATAAACTGTTGCGCCACAATTTAGCTGCCCGGTACTGTACTTCTTCCGGGTCTTCAATCTCGCTTTCCCAACAGGCGCCAAGCGCTATCCGGCCAAAGTCCTCCACCCAGGGATTTGCTTTATAATCAGGCAAAGCGCCCGAAAAAGCAAGCTCAGACAGAGCCCGGTTTGCCAGATAACCATATTTGCTTGATACTGGATGAACCCGATCTCTTTCCAAGCGGCCCTCAAACAGATTCTTCACGACATAGGAGCGCAGGACATCAACATCCATTCCGTGCCTGTCCTTCTGGTCAAACTTGTTCACGAGAATGAACAGCCGATTATCCGTCAAGCTGGCGATCTCGTCTAGCGCTTCACGCACTTCGGCGTCTGCTTCTGCACTTAGTTGTGTATAGTCAAGCACAGCGAGGACGGCTGAAGCCTTCTCCAGCTGTTCTTGCATGATGTGTTTCAGATAGGTCTGCCCAGCTTCGTTCGGACCTGGAGTATCGATCAGGGTAAACCTTCCCTGATTCGGATCGGTCTGGTCGCGCAAATGAAAGAACTCCACCTCAATCGCCGGGAACTCATGTATTTCGTCATATTCGTCCAGATACATATCCATATCAATATTGATGCAATCGCTACTGCAAAGACGCCAAATGTCATTAATACATTTTAAAAATTGATAGATTTCTTCATAGCCATGATAAGTGTCCCGTACCTGAGTTAACGATCCATCAAGGATGCTCTCAATTAATTCTTTGCCATCGTCGGTCGCAGAAAACGCCGCCTCTGCCAACTGCCCGGCTTGACGCTTTGCTTCGAGATCATCTCGCAATTTTTCGATAATCTCGTTGAATGGTCTGGGGTTAGGGAAGGTTAGAATCGGTTCCTTCTGACCCAGCCGGTGACGAATCACAGTCGGCAAGGTTGTCATCGGTTGGTTGCGATTTGGCAAGACCTCAGTACCGACAATTGCATTAATTGTGGTGGACTTACCTGCCTTCATGGTGCCAACAACCGCGAAAGTCACTTCCAGTCGTTCGGCCTTATATATTTCCCCGTTAAGAATTTCGAGCCATTGTCCAATATCCTCGCGATTCAGGCTACGCTGCTGGTTATCCTGTTGGCTTTTGAGCAGATTAGGCGTAGAAAGTAACTGTTCCAGCATCCCGCGCTGTTCATGCAGCAACCGGATAACCTCTTGGCGCGTGCTATCAATGATCATTTCACTCAAGTCAGACACCTCCGACCGGTTTCATTGCCTTAACTATAGCATAAGACAATGCGGCAAAAAATTACCTCCGGTCAAATCGCGTCGGTAGTCCTAGCAAATTCGTACTCCGGTCCCAGGTCAATGTCTTTCCTTGATCAATAGCGTAAACACCAGTCCAACCACTAGCACCGCCGCACAAAACCAGAATGCAGTTTGGTAAGCCTGGAGATTGTATACCCTGACTCCATTTTCCATGATTCCGTTCCAATTCATATCCAATACCCAGCCAAAGGCAGGTTGGAGTAGCGCGGCCCCGACAAACGCACCTGCATTGGCCACTCCGGCGGCTACGCCAGTGCATTGCGGCAGATTTATCTCTTTGACACGGGCAACAGTGAGATTAACGCCTGACATACCTAACCCGATCGCAAAACATAGTGGGTAAAGCGCCCATACTGGCGGTTTTGCGCCATTCCAAAGGGTAAGAACCAGCCATATAGCAATAAAGAATACCGTAGACCAGATGTATGGCCCGCGTCTCTGGCCGCACCGGTCAGAAACAACACCGATCAGTGGTCCGCCAATCATAGTGCCAAATGCAACTGCCATGATGTAGTTAGCCGCAGCCACTCTGCTCATGCCATATATCTGCATCAGATACGGCACACCCCATACACCCATAAAGGCCATATATACGCCGTAAATTGCCACCGATGCCAAAAAGGGCACCCAGGTTTGGGTATTCTGCAAGACACAGCGCAGACTGGCGCGGATACTTAGCCGCTCGGTCACGTCCAGTTGAGCGGCGCGACCTTCGCCAGCCTCAATCTCAGCAATTGTCGGCAGCCCAAGCTGAGCTGGTTTGTCCCGAACCACCAACCAGCAAACAACTGCCATCACTAGAGAGTATGCTGCAATAATGAGAAAGGCGGCCCGCCAGCCTAGTGTGTCTACCACATAGGCCAACGGAGTCGCTGACAGTAGAAAGCCTGAGCTGCCAGCGACAACCAACAGACCGATCATGCCGCCAAACTCACGCAAGCGGAACCACTCTGCATAGATTTTCACAATGCCAACATAAATCAGACCGACGCCAAAGCTTGACAGAAAGCGTCCAAGGTAAAGTCCTGCCATAGAGTCTGCAACGGCGAACAGAAAAGCGCCTAGGGTGCCAACCGTGAGGGCAAAGGTAATTAAACGCCGGGGGCCGAAGCGATCAGCCAGGATCCCAGCCGGTATCTGCATCGCCGCATATGTGTAAAAGTAGACTGAAGACAGTCCGCCCAATTCAGATGCTCCTAGCGAGAAATCCCGCATTAAGCTGTCCGCGACTACGCCGGTAGCGGTACGGTGAAAATACGGCGTTAAAAAGGCCAGCGCTAGCGGTGCCCAAATCAGCCATCTGCGTCTATTCCATTCTGCTATTTTTGTATTAATCAAAATAACTCCCTCCCGGTTTACCATTCTCGTGACGAAACGATGAAGTGGCGCATAGGATAGATCAGCCTGAGATTCTTAGTCAAAAAAGGAGGAGATTTTGTGGGTTTGGGTTGCGGTTGCGGTGGCGGCCATGGCAGAAACAGGGCCTTGATTATTATCATCATCCTCATTCTGCTATCTTGCGGTGAAAACGAGGATACCACGTGTTGGTAAAGTGACATATGGAAACCGATTAAACATAATATGAGAACCGCCGCCACTTCAGGCGGCGGTTCTCATTTGAACACATCTGCAGGGCGTTCAGAAAGGTCTAGGTGTTGTTAACTCTGAGATTAAAGAAGCACTTGATATAATACAGCAGATTTAGCATCACTAGGCGACTCCAAAGCCCTGGCAGCGACGCGTACAAAAGGTACGCTAGCAACGGGGCTTTGGAGTTGATTGCGCAACTCTTAGCGCTTCAGCGCCTTCGCGGCACCTGAACGTCCTGTTCAATGGAGTTGGCGGCATACCCTTTACGGGTGCAACGCAGATGGGCCCGTTGAAGATCCCTGCCGGATGGCGGCGATGAACTCCTTACCATATCGCTCTAGCTTCATATCGCCGACGCCTTTAATCTTTCGCAGATCAGCTTCGTTCTGCGGGCAATATTGGCACATCTCTTTGAGCGTACTATCAGCAAAAACCACATATGGCGGTACCCTGTCGCGTTCGGCCAGCGCCTTTCGAAGTTGGCGAAGCGACTCAAACAGAGTATTGTCTGCTTCCCTTTTCGGAGCTTGGACGACTTTTTGATGTACTGTTGTTTGGTTGCGCAACACAGGGATGGCTTGCGGTGTCAATTTGAGCACAGGATATTCGCTCTCAGTCAGGGATAGAAAGCCGGTGGCCACTAGACGTTGCAGCAATGTTTTAATATCTTGCAGCTTACGTTCAGCAAACAGTCCATAGGTTGGCAGGCTATCAAAGCCTAACTGCATTACTTTTTTATTTTTTGAGCCTTTTAACACCTCAGCCACCAGAACCAAACCAAAGCGTTCTTTCATTCGATAGACACAGGAAAGCGCTTTTTGCGCATCAAGTGTGACATCCACTTGCTCACCTTCCTGGTCACAGTTGCCACAATTGCCGCATTCACTTACTATGTTCTCGCCGAAATAACTTAAAATATAGCCCCGCAAGCACTCTGGCGTGTGACAATAATCAACCATCGCTTGCAGCTTACGAAGCTCGTGCTGCTTGCGCGCAGGATCTTCCACAGACTTATCAATTAAAAATTTCTGCAGCATGATATCTTGCTGACCGAAGAGCAAAATACACTCGCCTGGCTCTCCATCGCGGCCGCTGCGTCCAGCCTCTTGGTAGTAAGCCTCCATATTTTTCGGCATATTATAATGAATCACATACCGTACGTTGGATTTATCAATACCCATGCCGAATGCGTTGGTGGCCACCATGACACGAATATCGTCATAGAGAAATTGCTCTTGCTCACGTATACGTTGTTCATCACTTAAGCCTGCGTGATAATGGCCGACGGCAAAGCCTTTTTTCTTAAGCAATTGATACAGGCCGTCTACTTCTTTGCGCGTTGCGGCGTAGATGATACCTGGCTGACGACTTTTTTCTGTTAGATAGTTTAACACAAACTTTTGCTTGTCCTCACCGCGCAGAACAGAAAACGATAAATTGGGCCGATCAAAGCCGGTGACATGAATTCCCGGCTTGCTAAGCAGCAGTAAATTGATGATATCGTCTTTAACTTCCAGCGTGGCGGTGGCGGTAAACGCGCTAATTACCGGACGCTTTGGCAACCGGTCAATAAATGGTCGAATCGACTGATAACTAGGGCGGAAATCATGCCCCCATTGCGAGACGCAATGCGCCTCATCCACAGCCAGCATGCTGATGGTCAATTCGCTTAGAGCTGCTTGAAATGAGTCGGTCTCCAATCGTTCAGGCGCAACATACACCAGTTTATATTGGCCGGCGCGTACCTGATACAGCCGTTCACGAACCTCGGCATTGGTTAGCGAGCTGTTAATAAATGTCGCCGGTATTCCCTGGTTGGCCAGCCCATCAACCTGATCTTTCATCAACGAGATTAGCGGCGAAATGACCAGCGTTACTCCTGGCAATAACATAGCGGGAAGCTGAAAACAGAGCGACTTGCCGGCTCCTGTCGGCATAATCGCCAGCGTGTCCTTACCGCCAAGCAGGTCGGCGATAATCTGCTCCTGACCAGGCCGGAATTTATCATAGCCATAATACTTCTTTAGGATCGATTTTGCTTTTTCCAGCATCAGCAGCCTCACTTCTTCTCATCAGGCAGAGCCCTGTGGTGTTTAATTTAGATAGTATTAGAGTTCAACAGAAAGCCTTGTTCTCCTGTACAGAAATGAGGACTTATTTTTCACTAGGGGCGGTTCTTGACTGAGTTGCTGAATATCTCCCCCAACTGTCGGCGCATACTAAATGCACTATTCCCATAGAGGTAGATATGAAAAGGATACGGCATGTTCGATAAATGCAAAGCCGAAAAACTTAGCGCCAAACTGCGTGATCTGAAATCACTTATCACTCACGCACAGGACATTGAGCAGGAGACAGAGTCCATTGTCGGCTCATTGCGCGACCCCTATGTAAATCCGGGCGCATACCAAATCAGTTCTGAACTTGAGGCCAATCTGACACACATGAAAGAGATCTTTGCCGGCAGTGACGACATCATCACCCGTCAATTTTTGGTCACTGCCTTGAACCGCCGGGCAGCAATTGTCTTTACCGAAAGCATGGCGGATACAGTGACTATTACCAACCACATCATTGAAAAGCTGACACTGACTCCGCTTACCGGGTTCGTACCCTGCATGGAAAACGCGTGCGATATTGGCTTTTTAAAGGACACGCTGTTAACTGCCGCAGCATTCACCGAAGAGGATAACATGAAGCAGGTAGTTAAAAAAATTCTTTCCGGTCATACAGCGTTATGGATTGACGGCAGCCCGACAGCGCTTGTCGTCTCAACCCGCAAGGTAGAATCGCGCAGCATATCAGACCCGATATCGGAATCTGATGTCCGCGGTCCGCGCGATGGCTTCACTGAGGAACTGCGGGTCAATCTTACCCTTTTACGACGGCGCCTGCTAAGTCCTAACCTTGTTGCCCAGCGGCTTGAGGTCGGTGCCCGCAGTCAGACAGATGTTGCGGTTATCTACTTTCGGGGCATCGCCAATTACAAATTAGTCCATGAAGTGGAAAAACGTATAAAGCGTTTGAACGTTGACATGCCGGTGGGCGGCAACGAAATTCAAAGCATGATTGAAGATCACCCGTATTCCCCCTTTCCCACCATCCTGGCAACCGAGCGGCCGGATAAACTGCTTGCGTCCTTGATGGAAGGCAAAGTTGGCATACTCGTCAACGGTTCTCCGTTCGCGCTCGTGACGCCAACTACCCTTGCTGATTTTTTCCAGGCCGGCGACGACTATTACGAGAAGTGGCTGTCTGCATCGCTGATTCGCTTCGCCCGCTATATAGCAGCCTTCTTTGCCATGACTCTGCCTGCTCTGTATGTAGCGATAACTACGTTTCACCCCGGGTTGATTCCCACCCCGCTCACGCTGACGATAGCCATGTCCCGCATGGGAGTCCCCCTACCTGCCTTTCTGGAGGCTCTCATCATGGAATTGATGCTGGAAGTCATGCAGGAGGCGGGAGTGAGGCTTCCGAAAAGCATCGGTCCGGCGGTAAGCATTGCAGGCAGTTTGGTTATCGGCGAAGCCGCAGTCAACGCAGGCTTAGTAGGTTCCCCTATGGTCATTGTTACAGCGTTTACCGCGGTGGCTTCATTTATTATCGCAAACTACCGTCTCAGCCTAACGATACGGGTTTTCCGCATCCCGCTAATGGTGTTAAGCGCTACCTTGGGCATGTTTGGCTTCATGTTAGGGGTAATCGCCATTCTTGTTCACCTTAGTTTGCTGGAGAGCTTTGGCGAACCCTATCTGGCGCCATTCGCCCCGAGAAACCTGCACCGCCTCAGTGATCTCAAAGACACTCTAGTCGTAGCGCCACCGTCTGCCACGGGGGAACGTCCCGATTATCTAGAGACGTTAGACGGCAGAAAACAGCAAAAAAAATAAAAACGGGAGCATTATGAATCAAAAAGCGTTTATCTCTCCGCTCCAATTATTTATCATCTATATAAATACCGCTATTGGAGCCGGCGTCTTGACTCTGCCTCGTTCTGTGGCAGAAATTGCGAAGCAAGACATGTGGCTGTCGGTTATCGTCGGCGGCATCTTATTGTTTTTTGCTGTCTGGATAGCCACTCGTCTTTCCCAGTACTTTCCGGGACATACCAGTCTGGAATACAACCGCATACTGCTAGGATCAACGCTGGGGCAAATCGTAAACATATTCCAGCTCAGCTTAACTATTGCGATCGCCGCAATAGCGCTAAGAACATTTTCCTTTGCCATAAAGTTGTTTTTGTTCGACCTCACACCGCCAGCAGTCCTCGTTGTCGGCATACTCATCTTAGCCGTATATGCCGCCCAATATGGCTATACGCCACTTTTACGCATGCAGCAAGTATCTTTCTTATTCTTAAGTGGGACTTTTATCAGCGTTCTGCTATTAGGTTTGCTAGGTATCAACACCGAAGCATTTCTGCCTATGCTGTCTGAAGGAATCAGTCCGATATTGAAAGGAGCGATACCAAGCTGGTTTGCCTTCTCTGGACCAGAGCTTATTACCGGACTGCTCTTCCCCTATCTTGTCATTCCTAGAGCAGCGGTTAAGGTTGGCGCCGCCGGCATCGCTTTTGTTACCTTTATTTATACCCTGACTGTAGTCATTGCTCAAGGGAGCCTTACTGTGGCAGGAGCAGCGCATGCAATATTTCCTACAGTGACCGCCTTCCGTGAGGTAGAAATTCCCGATACCTTCATTGAGCGTCTGGACGGCTATCTCATGATCCTATGGATTTTAGTATACTTCAACTCGCTGGCGAGTCTGCTGTTTTTTATCTCGTTCGGCGCAAGCAGGCTTTTTCGGTTTGAGTACAGCCGCAGCCTTACAGTGTTACTGGCGCCTTTACTGTACTACTTCTCGCAGTTGGCTCCTAGTTTTAAAGAACATAGTGCTGCAGGTGACCTCTTTAGTAAAATCAGCATAGCTTGGAGCCTGGGGTTAATGCCTGTCCTGCTACTGCTCGCCTGGTACAAAAACAAAAGGAAACAATCATGTTGAAATTTTTGTTTTTTCACAAAAGCAGCATTTTAATCAGCCTGCTTCTCGTTTGTTGTCTGCTAACAGCAGGCTGCTGGGATCGCAAAGAAATTGAAACTCGCGGTTTTGTATTAGGTATGGCTATCGATATGGCTCAGTCCGAGCCAGAGGACAAGCCGGATATCTTAAAGGCGGCGCAGGCCGCAGGCGCCAGAAAATATAAAGCAAGCTTTGAAATGAGAAAATTTCTCAGTAAAAGCAGCGGCGGAACTAAACCAGGAACTGGTGAGCAAGAAAGTCTGGTATATGCCGCCGAAGGAGAGTCGTTATTTGCCATTGTCCGGGCAGTTAATACCCAATATCCTGCGGGACTGTTTTTTGAAGACAATCAATTGCTTGTCTTTAGCGAGGCAGTAGCACGGGATGGCATCGCGGACATAACTGACTTCTTGGATCGGGATCCCGAATTCAGACGCAGGGCCAGAGTTTTTGTCACTCCGGGACGGGCTGAAGATTTGTTTAAGTCTAAAACCAAATCTGGTGAGCTAATCAGTACGTATATTGCGCGAATTACGCGCAATGAAAAAAAGTCGCCAACCTTCGCAACCATGATCGAAGTAGGCCTTATAAGCAAAAAAATACATAATAATCAGTCTTTTGCCGTCCCACTAATCCTCGCGGAAAGCGATAACGTGAAAGCAATCGGAGCGGCGCTATTCAACCGGGAATTTAAAATGGTCGGAACCCTCAGCGAACTAGAGACAGTCGGCACTAAAATCCTGCATCGAAAATTAAGTCAAGGAATAACCGTGACGCCTAATCCCGCCAATCCCGACAAGATAGCTGTCTTCGAGTTGTTTGAATCAAACATCAAAGTTGAGCCGTACTTAGAACAGGGTGAGCTCTGGTTTGAATTAGAGGCCAAGTTCATTGGCAGTCTCGCTGAAAATCAGGTTCCGAAACAAAATCCGCATGAGTCTGGGTTTCTAACCGCCTTGGAGGAATCACTCGCTGAAGAATTTTCTCGTCAAGCGCGCATCGCCTATACTAAACTGCAGGAAAACAAAACAGATGTAGTTGAACTTGGCTTTTTAGTACATAAGAAATATCCTGAATACTGGAAAACAGTAAAAAAACGCTGGGATGAAGAACTCTTCCCGATTGTTCCGTTAAAAGATGTAAAGATAAAGGTTGTTATTCGCAGCACGTCGATGACCCTTTAGAGTGATTTGGTGATGATTATGCCAGCGCCGGTAATAATATAGAACCAGCCGCCGATGCGGGCAGCTCGTTCAGAACTACGGTGATTTTTACGTTTGGCGTCATTGACATTAAAGTACAGCGAGTACGCGCCCACTAGTATCAGCATAAAACCTACAGGGGGATCCAGAGGCGCGCTAAGCAGTTCCATTATTTCCGTGACAGACAATTACCACGCCTCCTTTGAGTAAATCTGGGGTAAAAATTCCGTTTCCTTGCCTATTATTTGCATTATTGGTATATTTTAATCAAATGCTATCATTTGCTTAATAGTTTGTGCGAGGGTCCGGACTGTTCTGATTAAGCGCCAGCTCATGCCGGGGCATACCTATTAAGATGCACCAGCCATTATGACTGGTGCATCTTTTCCTTCAAGAATTTCTTGCGAAACCTGCTCAATTCCATCGTAGTCATCATCATCAAACCGCCGCCTCAACCGCAGTCTTTATCGCTGCATTTTCCGAGTCCAGTTTTCCTTTTCTCAGCATGATATCGAGAATAATCTTATCGGTAAACAGCATGCCTGGATTACTGATCATACCTAAATTTCGAATTGTTGCATCTGCCGATGGAAAGATGATGCCGTTACTGTTCGGCACGATGACATTTTTCAATGTTAACATAGCGGTTTCCACACAGACTCCAGCTGCGGTTGCTAGCTTCAATGCACAGCCCACCTTACCGCCATCGCAAATCATGCCAGTTAGGTTTGCAACCATGTTCTTAATCGTCCCATGAATCTGGCCCATGTCACCGCCAAGCATCCATACAATCGCGGCGCTTGCCCCGGTTGCAGCCGCTACGGCGCAGCCGCATAAGGCAGAGAGGCTGCCAGTAAAGCTTTTGATATATAATGTGGTGATTGCGCTGATTGCTAACGCGCGAACTAACGTTTCGCGCGGGGCGTCCATCCGCTCGGCCACTGCCACAACCGGTAATACCGCAGTCAGGCCGTGATTGCCGCTGCCGGCGACACTCATGACCGGAATATTTTCTCCCGACATGCGCGCATCAGCGCCTGCTGCGGTTAGTATTTTCGCATAGACAATCAAGTCGTCTGAAAGAATGCCCTCGTTGACTAGGTCCTGAAGGTGTGCTCCTACTGCCATTCCCAGGCGCCCTTCAATTCCAGCGGCCGCGGCGTTCTTGTTCATATTAATGCATTCTTCCAAGAAGACAAGCTTAGAATAGGGAATTGTTTCTACCATTTGAATCAGTTCGGCAATGGAGACATCGTCAGTATTAAAAGCCATACTGCTTATGCCAGAGCCGTTTATAATCCTGCGAACGAGGTCGGTTCCATTACGCTGTAAAGAGACTAAGTTGGTATGCCCCCCAGCAATCACGGCGCGCGATTCGTTTATATCAGAGGAAGCAGCAGCTTCTATATAAAGGCCCTGACTTTCATTCAGTACAATGGAAATGCGTCCTGCCTCAATCATCCTTTCCGCCTGTTCTACCATCTCGGGAGTATGATTACTGAGCAACGATAGTTGTTGTTCAGGATTGGCGATAAGAGCACCTAAGGACGCTGCAATGGGAAGACCGACCTTCCCGGTACCAGGTATCCCAACCGCTAAACCATTCTTATAAACATTGGGGTCAACACTTACCGTAATTTTATTGGCAAGCTCTGCCCCTAACGCTTGCTGTGCATAGGCTACAGCCAGCGCCACCGCTCCCGGCTCGGTGCAACCAAGTGCTGGCATGACGCCAGCCCGAATGAAAGCGAGTACTTGTTCTTGCGATTTCATGAAATCCTCCTGTTGGCACGATATTACAAGCCATAATACTTGCAAGTATCATGCCAACACGGCGGATGCGGCTTGCCAAGAGAACGCTTGCCGCTTTCATTCTCAAAACGAGACAGCAACACTCTTAAATAGCACCGAAATGTTGTTATTGCTTTGGTTTCTCAAATTGAGACAGTGTCTCAATTTGAGAAATGCAATTATACTCTTTTAGTTTCCGGTATAAAGTCGCCTTACTGATACCCAGTGCTTGCGCAACCTTGTTCTTCCCCTCGGCTGAAGGCCCAAATCTTTCGAGCGCACTATTAATAGCCGTTCTTTCCAATTCGGCGAGCGGAACAACTCCAGTCAGCTTATTATGAGCTGTAGCTGTTTTTTCTTTGATCCGGGCAGGAATTGATCGCTTAGAAATGGTGTTCCCAGTTTCAATATTGACTAAGTATTCGATTGTATTCTCCAGTTCTCTTACATTTCCGGGCCACTGGTAGCTCTGCAACGTTTGAAAAGCATCCGCATCGATTGCACTGATCTCTTTGCTGAGAGCAGAAGCATACTTGGTAATAAACGTTTGTATTAGTAATGGCAAATCGTCTTGTCGATAGCGCAGCGCCGGAATATACAGAGGAAAAACATTGATCCGATAATAGAGATCCTCACGGAATTCCCCGTTTTTAACCATTATGTCGATATCCTTATGAGTTGCTCCAATAATACGGACGTCTACCCGAAAACCGTCTAAGCCGCCGACACGTTCGATGCGGCGTTCTTGGAGCACGCGCAGCAACTTGGCTTGCAGCGAAAGCGACATATCCCCAATTTCATCTAAAAAGATTGTTCCGCCATCCGCTAACTCAAATTTCCCAGGTTTTCCGCCACGGCGAGCACCGGTAAACGCTCCCTCTTCATAACCAAATAGTTCACTTTCCAACAAGGCCTCAGGAATCGCAGCGCAATTAATCGCGATAAAGGGCTTATACTTGCGTTCGCCGCCGTAGTGAATCGCTCGCGCGAACAATTCTTTGCCAGTACCGCTTTCTCCTTGGATGAGAACGGTAGTATTGCTATCAGCCGCTTTGGCAGCACTGTCTTTCGTCGCGCGTAACAATTGACTGTCTCCCAAGATCATGTCTAACGTGTAGTGGAAGGTTTGGCTAGATAACTGAGACACGAATTTGCGAACCTCAGCCATCTCACGCAAAGTAGCAACAATGCCGCAGGCAAGTCCGCCTTCAGACCAAGGCTTTGCAGTCACCATACAATGAAGCCTTCGCCCATTGACATTACGGGTAATTTCCCGGTTGGAGATTTCTCGTCCAGCATCAATCACAGCTTCCACTTCCAACCCTGGTAACAGACTAGTAAGACTAGTGCCGATAGCTTGAGCAGCGCTAACACCCAACATCTTCTTTGCTGCGGTATTCAGTCTAACGATACGGCCGAATTGATCAGCCGCAATAATACCTTCTTGAACCGTATTCAAAACTGTTTCGAGTTGATTTTTTGCGACTTGCAGCCGATTGAGGTTTTCTTGTTCAGCAATCTTACTTGCTAAAAGCTCGGCCATACGATCAATAAACCCGAACAAATCCTGCTGCTGTTCTAAAAGCGTTTGCCGCTGTTTCGCAGTAAAAGCAATTAACGCGATGACTCCGATAGCTGCTTCTTCGAATATAATTGGACAGCAGACTTGAGCCTGTTCAGGACAACTCTCACGAATCTGACAGGTCACACAGACATTATGCTTGCCTGGATCAGTAATAATGAAGCCGCGTTTACTACGTAAAACTTGTGCAAAAACGGAGTCAATAGCAAGCTGCGCTCCGATCGTTTCCAGGTAACGTCCCGTTCCAGCAATACGCAAAAGACTATCATCGACAATCGTTACTTCTACCCCAAGCACGCTGGCGATAGCTTCCGCAACGTGCTGAGCCGACTGTTCAATCTGCTTGAGTTGTGACATGAGATAATTCCTTTCAATTCCCTAGATTACCGTGTTAATTCTTTTTGTCAGGACGGAATCCTGCTAATTTCTGATCGAAGTCTAAAGTACAGTTTTCTCAGATATAAAGGATATTGCCATTCTGTACGATAGGTGACACCAATATAGAAAAAGTTCCGACTCTCCATAACGGCACAGCCGGAACCTCTTGGTATCCATTCTTGTCTGAGTTATAACTGGCGTTAAATCCCTAATCAGAATTTTTTCCTGGTATCCCTGCAATTGCCCGCGCCAAATCCTTCTTTGCCTCAAGATCGCTCTGCCGAGAAATCATGATCCGCTGCGCCTGCGGCGAGCCAGCGCCGTGCATCGATTCAGTGCGGTAGCCGACAGCAGCTGTGCCAAGGGTGAGATTTTCAATCAAGCGCAGTACGCGCAGCCTAAATTCGGTCGGCACATCGGCAACGCCGCAGAAGTACTTCTCGACAATCTTACCAATTTCCGGATGGCGCAAGTCTTGCTCTGACGGCATGGTTACCATCAGACCGCCAGCGATATCTTCTGCCAAGCGGGCAATTTCATAGGGAAAACGAGTGACATTTTGCTTGCAGACATTAGCTAACAGCAGGTCAACCAAGTAGTTGCCTGAGGCGGTGGGGCAGCCTTCGCATGAGCAGGCGATGCCGCAGGCGTATAAGGTTTCATTGAGGTGAACCATCTCGATCAGCTTGTCTTTAACTGCTGATGCTTTAGCCGCTCCGTTATATTCAGCCGCCAGAGCGCTTGCGCCAATGAGCACATCACCAACGCCGACTTTACAGCCGCCATAACTTTGACGGTGATAGGCAGCAAACCGTTCAACCAAAGCGCCGCTGAATTCAGTTTCTCCGCACATGAAGACCTGATCCCAGGGAACAAAAACGTGATCAAACACCATCAAAGCTTCATGACCGCCGAAATTCCGGTTGCCCACATCGATGTCGCCACCTTCCAGCTTGCGGGTGTCACAGGATTGGCGGCCATAGATATAGAGGATTCCCTCTGCGTCAGCTGGCAAGACGAATGATACAGCATACGCGGCATCTGCTTTATCGAGCGCAATGGTTGGCATCACAAGTATCCAATGCGAATTCAGCGCACCGGTCTGATGCGCCTTCGCACCGCTGACCACAATGCCATCTGCGCGTTTCTCCACGACTCGAACATAGAGGTCTGGATCGGCCTGCTTCGAGGGCGCCAAGCCGCGGTTTCCTTTGGGATCAGTCATAGCTCCGTCTACAGTCCAGTCTTCTTCCTGCATCTGCAGCAAAAAATTTGTGAAGCGTTCATGATAATTCGTCCCCAGTTTAGCATCCATTTCAAAGGTCACGCTGTCAACAGCATTAATCGCGTCCATCCCCACGCAGCGTTGAAAGCAAGCTGCCGTCTTTTGCCCCAGCAGTCGCTGCATCTTAACTTTCTTCACCAAATCGTCAGCACTTTGGTGAAGATGGCAAAACCGGTTAATCGTCTTGCCAGTCAGATGCGATTTCGCAGTCATGAGATCTGCATGCTCTGGATTATGCGCTAGTGCATAGGTCATTTTCACAGAATTCATCGACGGACGGATGATGGGATGGTCTACCGGGTTTTCCACTTTCTCACCCATCAGGTAGACGTCAAAGCGCATCTGCCGCAAACTTTCCTCATATTGAGCAGGGGTCATCACTGGCATCCGCCTCCGCTACTATAGACTTTCTTTGATTTTCTGAATCAATTGGTTGTATTCTGCTTCCTGCAGCATAATTTTGTCTTCCGGCGACATCGCAAAGGTTGAGCCCCAGGAAGGTCCATCCTGATATTTCGGCACTAGGTGAAAATGAAGATGCGGCAGTTTGTCAGAATAAGCGCCATAGTTAATCTTGTCAGCACCAAATGCCTTTTTGATCGCTGCTGCTACATTGGCCACATCAGCCATGAACAGATTGCGTTCTTCTGGCGGTAGTTCAAATAGTTCGTTGACATGGCCTTTGCAAGCGACAATGCACCTCCCCCGGTACGTCTGTTCCTTAAACAGATATAGGGTAGAGGCTTTAAGCTCACAGATTTCGATCATCAGATCGTTGAGGCGTTGATCCTTTACACAGTAAAAACAGGTTTGATCAGACATAGTGACATCCTCCTTTATTCTAAAACACGCGCTATTAGACGTTTTTCGGCAGTGCGATAACTCGTTGTTGGTTATGACTTTGCATGGCATATTCAATCACCAGCATGACATTTCTCGCCTCGATCGCCGACACAGGCGGCGGCGCGCCGTTAACAATAGAGTTGAGGATGCCTTGGTAATAGGCTTCATAGCAACCAGGAATTGTCTCCAAGCGGGAACTAAGCGTCAGATTTCTGCCTAGCGTTACCTCAGCATACAGTTCTTCCTTATCTTTACCCCAAGTGGGATTGCCGGGTCGCAGACCGCGCTGCAAATCGCTTTGCTGCGGGTCCATGCCATACTTGATCAGACTGCCTTGATTCCCATGAACCTGAAAATGCGGCCCCGCCTGCTTAATAATGCTGCTGGCTTGCAGAACCACACGCAGAGAGCCGTAGTGCATAACCAAATGGAAGAAATCGTCCACTTCTGCTCCAGGCCGTTGTTTCACCAATTCTGCCGAGACAGCTTCAGGCATACCAAACAGTTGTAATGCTTGATCAATTAAATGTGGGCCGAGGTCATACAACGCCCCTGTGCCTTCGCCTGCATGCTCCTTCCACTTTGGCCCGACCTGCGGCCGGAAAAAATCATAGTGAGCTTCGTACAAATAGATGTCGCCAAGCACACCTTCTTGAATGCATTTCTTGACAGTCAGGAAATCGTTATCCCAGCGACGATTCTGAAAAACGCTGAGAATCAGGTTGCGCTCAGCCGCCAGAGCAATTAGCTCATCAGCTTCCTGCACCGAGTTGACGAAAGGCTTCTCAACGACAACATGCTTGCCTGCTAGTAAAGCTTGTTTGGCATACGAATAATGCGTTGAGTTAGGACTGGTAATCACGACTAGCTGAATGTCTGGTTCGGCTAATAGCTCCTCTATGCTGGGAACGACCGAGACATACGAATAGTCGTCATAAACTTTATCAGGCGAAGAGGAAACCACAGTTCTTATGAAAAACTCATTCATCGAATGAATCAGCGGCGCATGAAATACCGATCCGGAAAGGCCATAGCCGATGAGACCGACGTGAATTTGCTGCATCATATCCCTACTTTCAAAATTATCATTATACTCATTAAATTAACCGTCAAGTAAATTTCTCCTGCCTAGCCGACCTATGGATTTAGTGCTACAATAAAATAGTCGTTCCGGCATTAAAGGAGGTCCATACTATGTTGCAAAAGATTACGAAGTGGAACGAATGGATTGGCAGTCACATGTTCTTGATTACTTTTTCCGCGTTGCTTGCTGGCTTTTCCATCCGGGTTCCAGATTCTCCGACTGTTCGGTTTATTGTTGTTGCACTATTCGGTTATATGACGTTTATCACCTCATTAACGATCAGCATCAAGAGTTTTGTGAAAATCCTCAATCAGCCTTGGCTACCGTTGTGGTCGCTGCTGCTAATTCATATCGCCTCCCCGATTATCGCCTGGGCAGTTGGCGCACTATTCTATGCCGATGATCCTCATACGCGACTAGCGTATCTCATCTTCGCCTCATTGCCGGTTGGTGTCACATCTGTTATTTGGGCGTCAATCACCCAGGGCAATGTCGCTCTCTCTTTGGTCACAGTTACTCTGGATACGCTTATTGTGCCAGTGTTTCTGCCTTTATACTTTAAACTGATTGTCGGCCAAACCATTGAAATCAGCTATGGCAAAATGATGTTAGAGTTGGTCAGCATGATCACCTTGCCTAGCTTGCTCGGCATGGCGCTGCACGACTGGACCAAAGGGAAAATCGTCGGTTTTGCGAAAGGTGCCGGCGGCCTGCTATCAAAAATAGGTTTCTTTGTCGTCATATTCATTAATGCCACCCTAGTCGCGCCACAAATTGTCTGGAACGCCTCAATGCTCAAAATTCTGTTGGTTACGCTTTTGGTTGTCATTGCCGGTTATTATCTGGGTTATGTCGGTTCATTTGGCATAAAAGGGCGTCCTCGAGATGTTCAAATGGCTATGATTTATAACGTTGGTTTGCGAAATCTCAGCTTTGGTTTGGTGCTGGCTCTGACCTACTTTCCGATGACTGTAGCGATACCAATCACCATGGGAATTCTCTACCAGCAGCCCATCGCCGCAATTATTCCGCATCTGCTAAAGAACCCACAGCCAGATGCATGAGAAAACCGTTGAACGCGTTCTTTCGTGAAAGTACGAGGCATTATTCCACAGAGGGCACAGAGTGGTAAAGAGGACACAGAGGACTAAACTTTCGGGCCCAGCATAGATGGCAAAATAGTTATTGCTCCTCTGTGACCTCTGTGTATCCTCCTTTCCTCTGTGGAAACGTAACCTCGTCCACTTCGCAAACAAACCGTCGGCGCGGCAATAAGAACGCAAAATGCTAAAAAAAACAAAAAAAGTTCTGAAAATATACAATAGGATTCTATAGATTAGCAGATTATGATGTAAGTACATAGAGAATGCGCTAAAAGAATCGAAAGGCGGGATTGGAAATGAAACAGTTTATGGATGAGAACTTCTTGTTGAGTAACAAAACTGCGGAAATCCTGTATCACGACTATGCCAAAGAAATGCCGATATTCGATTTTCACTGTCATTTGAGTCCTAAAGAAGTCGCCGAGAACAAACGTTACCGCAACATTGCCGAAATCTGGTTGGGCGGTGATCACTACAAATGGCGCGCTATGCGGGCTAACGGGGTTGACGAGCGATTTATCACCGGCGATGCGCCTGACAAAGATAAATTCATGAAATGGGCCGAGACGATGACCCAGTGTATCGGCAATCCGTTATATCATTGGACTCATCTTGAGCTCAAGCGCTTTTTCGGCATAGACAAGCTGCTATCGCCGCAGACAGCTGATGAAATCTGGGAGAAGTGTAATGAACTGCTGCAAAAAGATGAATTCACTGCTCAAGGATTGATTAAGCGTTCTAACGTCAAAGCTATCTGCACTACCGATGACCCGGCTGACTCACTGGAATACCATATCGCCTTAGCGAAGAATACTGCCTTCGGCGTTAAGGTATTGCCGGCTTTCCGCCCGGATAAGAGCTTCAACATCGACAAAGACGGCTTCCTTGATTGGATTGCTAAGCTGGCTAACGTGACTGGCAAAGAAATCAAAACAGTTGCCGCTGTTAAAGAGGCCCTCTTGCAACGCCTTGAGTTCTTCCACCAAGTCGGCTGCCGTGTCTCTGACCATGCGCTTGATCCAATCGTGTTTGCTACGGCAACCGAAGAGCAAGCCAATGCCGTGCTCCAAAAAGCGTTGCAAGGAAAAGAACTATCTGAATTAGAGGTTAAACAATATAAGACTCACATCATGGTCTTCCTTGGCAAACAGTATGCTCGCTTAGGTTGGGTCATGCAACTGCACATTGGCACTATCCGCAACAACAACTCCCGCATGATGCGACTGATCGGTCCAGATACTGGCTTTGATGCCACTGCAGATTATACAATTGCCGAGCCGTTGGCAAAGTTTTTTGATGCGTTGGATACCACAGATGAACTACCCAAGACTATACTCTACTGCCTGAATCCCCGCGATAATGATGTACTGTCGACGATTGCGGGATGTTTCCAAGGCGGCGTCCCCGGCAAGATGCAATTTGGCTCGGGCTGGTGGTTCAATGATCAAAAAGACGGTATGCTCAAGCAAATGACTACACTCGCGAACATCGGCCTACTCAGCCGCTTTGTCGGCATGCTTACTGATTCACGCAGTTTCCTTTCTTATACTCGGCATGAATACTTCAGACGTATTCTCTGCAATATGATCGGAGAATGGGTAGAAAACGGCGAGGCACCAAATGACATCGAATTACTAGGAGCAATGGTGAAAAATATCTGCTTTACTAATGCAGAGCAGTATTTCGGGATTGAACTATAAGATCCATTAAACACGAAGTCCCCTTGGCTACCATGTGGTCAACCAAGGGGACTTCGTGTTATTAATCAAGAAACGTAACTTTGTCTTCAATTCCCTTCCGGGCAGGCGGAGTGCCAATTTTCTCAGGGTAGCCGACACAAATGACACCGATTGGGTCTTTATCCTCACTGATACCAAATATTTTTCTAACATCACCTTTTTCAAACAGCGAGAACCAGAGAGTTCCCAATCCTTGGGCATGCGCACTAAGCATCAAATTCTGCACTGCTGCGCTGCAGGATTCGAGGTAACCGGGACTGGGGTCATCTAGAAACTGTTCTGCTCCGTTTCGGCTAGGATCGCCAATCACGACAATCAGCGTCGGAGCTTGCAACAAAAAGCTTAGATCAAAAACCGGCAGCCACTTCCAACCGCTTCTGACAGCAAGTTTTTCTTTCGTTACATCAGAGGTAGCCTTTATTTGCTCATTATACTTCAGGTTACTGGTAACAATAAATTCCCAGGGCTGCTTATTTGCCGGAGATGGCGCGTAGAGTGCTGCTTCGAGCAGCCGCTGAATCTTTTCCGGTTCAACAGGTTGATTCTTGAAATTTCGGCAGCTTCTCCTGCCGAAAATAGCCTCATGACAATCCACTTTTCATCCCCCTGTTCATTCTTCTAAATTAATTGATTCAACATTATTAGCATATCCCCTGCAACAGTCACCGTTCAAGCAGTACTTTTCCCCACTACCGCTTCATATACTCTTCTATAATTGTACTGAAAGAGGTCTGCCCTGGAGGTGTCGACAATTTGGCTAATCTACTCGCCCTACTACTGGGTGTTTTTTTATTAGCAGGCGGTTTACTGCTTATGCGTTATGGACTAAGTTGCTTATTGTGGTATCGCTTGCAGAAAATGCTTTCAGTGGCAACTGGCACTCCCTGGAGAGGCTTAGTGACAGGAACGCTCGCCGCGGCATTGTTTCAGAGCAGCACAGCTGTTTGTTTATTGACCATCGGCTTAGTCACCGCCGAATACCTGACGTTTCGCCAGGCATTTGGCATCATCTTGGGCGCTAACATCGGCACTTGTTCAACTGTGGGATTACTAAGCTTCTTGAATACAGATAAGCTGCTACCATTGTTGCTATGTTTTTCTGGCATCAGTCTCCTATTCCGAAGAACTCGCAACATCGGTCTAGCAGCAACAGGCCTATTGGGCATGTTTTGCGGTTTGTATCTGCTCAACACTGGAATGACTGAACTGCAAGCTCTCGAACCGGTTCACCGCCTACTACGGTTAGCTGACTCGAGCACTTGGCTAGGAATTCTGGCAGGAGTATTGATTACATTTATGTTTCAGTCTAGCAGCGCGGCCACTGTCATGGTAATGACGCTGACTGATAATGGTGTATTTGGCTTAACAACTGCAGCATATATTGTTTATGGGTCCAATCTAGGCTCTTGTCTTTCGTCCGTCCTTGTAAGCGCTATAGCACCGCTAGCTGCAAAACGAGTAGCTGCTGCGCATGTCTTAGTGAATCTGTTGGGCATCCTATTGTTTTTGCCTATAACCGAACAACTCGTTACTATAACCGAGCGAATTTCCACAGATCCCGCCGTACAGGTCGCGGTATTACACACAGCCTTCAACGTGATCTCGTCTCTGGCAGTCCTGCCAGTGGCAGGACGGTTTGCGCGGCTTGTGGAAATTCTAATTCCCAGAGATAAAGCAATATGGTGATAAGGAATGTAGACCTAGTTCAATCCCAGATAATAGGATATTATACTTATTGACCAACCAGTTACTTTCTGTTATATTTACATAAGAAACAATACATAAATTTGATTCAGGAGGTTTTCCGCATGAAAAAACTGACTCTTCTCCTTGCTGGTTTACTGGCCTTCAATGTTGGCGTTGCCGCGGCAGCTCCACTCAATGAACTTAATACCCACCAGACTGCGGTCGGCATCATGATGCACAGCACTGATCCCGACAGTGATACCATTTATATCGAGCATAAGTTGTCTCCGAAATTCACCGTTGGTCTGCAGACAGTGGATTGGGGCAATCACGGCGATGCAGACGATATTTACGGCCAATTGCATCTGACAGATAATCTTCGGGCGATTGCCGGTGTCAGAGACTTCGGTTCGAGTTCCGAATTGTTCTTGGGTCTTGGCGTCAGTGGTCCATTATCGGCGCAGTGGAATGGATTCGCTTCCTTCGCTGCAAGCAGCGAGCACAAAGAACTGCACGTTGGCGCTAATTATGCGATTAGCCACAATGTTGATCTCACCGTCAGCTACCTATCTGTTAAGCCGGACGGTGGCAGCAGCCGCAATGGCTTGGGGTTAGGCGCAGCATTTAAATTCTAGTACTATTGGGGAACGCCGTTGGTTCATACCGATCGCGTTCCTCTTTCTACATATTTCCATTACTAGAAAAGACTTGTACTATTCTCAGTATCCGGAACTTTGTCACAAATTTGTCACAAACTCAGGATAAAATTAGCTTAAAAGGAGGTCGGCTTCCATGAAAAGAAAGATTATCCTACTAATGCTTGTGCTTGTTGTGGCTTTCTCCGCAACCGCAAGCGCAAAACCACACGACCACTGGAAAGATGATGATCGCTCGTACCGTAGTGAAAGGCACGATAAACATGATCGAAATGATAGGTACGAAAAAAGGAACAGCAGATGGGATCATCCTTCCTACCGCAACAATAGCTGGCGCAAAACCCAGCACGCGGCTCTCCCGTTTACCTGGTATGAGCACCGCGATCGATTTTATCGCCCGGGACACACAATTGAGCGCATCCATGATAATCGATGGAGCAATAGATTTCCAGGACTGTATGCCTACAGATGGCAAGATATTCACGGTAACGGGTTCTGGTATCAAGGACGTTACGTAAGAGACGCGGTCATGTTCTACAATGACTCTGATGAACTGGTTAGCGTCGGCTTCATGCACAATGGCGCGTTTCTGTTCATCCGCGATGATGACGGCGGCTATGAAAACCGAGATTCGTTCTTCTTATCCTGGGGCTGGTAGTGAAGTAAAGCCTGAGTCCTGCAAAGATCTGCATGACTCAGGCTTTGTTCATATATTCTTCAATAAACATATGAATACTGAGAGGAAGAGTTATTAGCTCAGTCGAATTACCTCTGCAAGGTAGTTCTGTTGAGGTGGCACATGGAGAATAGCAACAACAAAAATAGCAATATAAAACCGGTAATTGCAATATCGCTACTGACAGCAGCATGCCTTGTTGGAGATTCAATGCTATACATTGTACTGCCGACCCACTGGCAGGAAGCCGGGCTTTCGTCACTATGGGAAGTTGGTGTGTTGTTATCAGCCAACCGATTAATTAGGCTACCCCTAAACCCGATTGTTGGCTGGCTTTACCAGCGCATCAGCAGCCGAATCGGAGTTTTGCTGGCCACTCTGCTGGCTGTGATAACGACAGCTTCTTATGGATTGCTGCAGGGCTTTTGGCTGTTGCTCGCCATGCGATGCATCTGGGGCATTGCCTGGACATTTTTGCGTTTAGGAGCCTACTTTACGATCTTGGATTTCTCTAGTGATAACAATCGCGGCCATTTCATGGGAACATATAATGGACTATTCAGGCTAGGGAGCCTAGTTGGCATGCTAGCCGGCGGTTTGCTCGCTGATTCGTTCGGCTTAAAAACCACAGCTATACTATTTGCCGCATTAACCGCCTGCTCCATACCCTGCATTTTCTTATTCATTCCTAAAGCGCTAACCCATCAGCGGGATGTAGCGACAGGTTGTATCCCAACAGCGCATATATTGAAAGAATGGCCAGTTGTTTGGGCGCTGCTGACAGGTGCAGTTGTCGCAATGATCTACCAGGGTCTATTCAACGCGACGATCAGTCATTTAATAAAAACTCTGTATTCAGAAATGGTATCAATCGGCGGCTTTTTAATCGGCGCTGCCTCGCTTGCCGGCATACTGCAAGCCCTCCGCTGGAGCTGGGAGCCATGGCTTGCGCCATGGTTTGGCAGACGATCCGATGGACGCGGCGGTAGACGATTTCTGTTGACCTCAACCTTACTGTTAGCTACGGCGTTGTTTACGCTCATCCCGCTTCAACTTCCCATCTTATTCTGGCTGTTCCTGCTCTTACTGTTGCAGGTCACGGCAACTATTCTAACCACCCTGGCTGACGCGGTGGCATCAGATGTAGCGGTTTCAACATCGAAGGCGGTTGTAATGACTGCTTACTCGTTTGCTATCGATTTAGGAGCGGCTCTAGGTCCTCTGGCAGCTTATCTGCTGACTCAGACAATGGGACCGGAATACACATATTGGTTTGCGGGGGTTGTTCTCGGACTCATTTCCCTCAAATGGCTAATCGCATCACCGATGTCTCAGGCAGATTAAGCAAAACCGGACGACCTTTAGGAAGGGCACCGTTCCACAGAGGCCACAGAGTGGTAAAGAGGACACAGAGGGCTACAATTCAGGCCCAGTAAAGCTGGCAAAATAGATACCGTTCCACTCTTCCTCCCTCTGTGTACTCTGTGGAAACGTATCCTCGTCCTTCTTAGCGAACTTATAATCTTATACTCTATAAGAAAAAGCAGCCGGTTAGGCTGCTTTTCTGCTTATAAATCAAAGTTTCCGGCTGCTTCAGGTTGATAAAGTATTTTTTCCACCCGCAACCGGACAATGCCGTTTGGTACCTCCCACTCAACATCGTCACCGGCTCGGTAGCCTAAAATTGCGGTTCCAATCGGCGCTAAGACCGATATCTTATCTTGCGCCAAATCTGCGTCATCAGGATAGACCAAGGTATAGGTCATCTCGTCACCATAATCTAAGTCACGCAACAAAACCTTGGAGTTCATGGTGATCACATTGTCCGGCACCGCTGTTGGCAGCACGACGTTAGCCCACGCCAATTCCAGTTCCAGTTTCTCCAAATATTCCTTTTTCCCAGTACTAAACTCTTTTGCAGCATTGATGAGTTTCTCCAACTTACCTAGATCAGCTTCGGTAATATAGATTTTCCTTGACACATTCATTCTCCTTTCATTGTCTACGACAGGTTATACGTCGGTCACCATACTACTGACCGCCTTCTCCGGCGATACACTTTTAGGACAAGCCTCCTCACAAAGACCGCAATGCAGACAATTTTGCAAGTAGGGCCTCACCGCCTTTAGTACAGCCTGACGGCTGCGGTCACTTGATCGGGAATCGACTATCAGCCGCCGCGCCTTGACAAATAGAAACGGTTCGATAAAGCCTTCTCCCGCGAGGGCAGGACATACAGAGGCGCAGATGCCACACCCGATGCAGGCGACATAGGGTTTTACTTCCTGATATTCCATCTGGGTCTGTACACACCCAGTACTGCTGGTTTGATCGTTTTCGACTTCAAGCCAAGGATGAATGCTCTTCATCCTAGCTATCGCCCCACGCCAGTCAAGCATCAGATCACGGACCAAAGGAAAGGCATTAAGCGGCTCAATCTTGACTTGTCCTTGCATGAGCAGTGGATCCAGCAAAGTTTCACAGGCCAAAACAGGATCGCCATTCACCTGCAGAGCGCATGCGCCGCAAAGCCCGGCGCGACAAGCAACCGTAAGTGTCAGGGAGGGGTCCTGTTCTTCTTTGATTGCATTTAGCCACCATAAGACCGTTTTTCCAGACTGATAGTCCAATTGATAGGTTTGAATATAGCTTGTTTCCCCGTCAAATCTGCTGACTGCAAATGTTATCTGCTTGTTCATGGCTTCCTCTCTGTTGGCAGATATTTTGTTATACTTACCGGTCGGTAGTTAACATGAAAGTCGCCGTCAATTTTCGATATCAAAGTGTGCTTCAAGAAGTTAGCATCATCTCTAGCGGGAAAGTCGCTGCGTTGATGACAGCCCCTAGATTCGCGTCGCGATAACGCGCCAAGAGTTACGGCATAGGCAATATCAAGCAAGTTGCCGACTTCCAGGTAATGTACAAATGCGGAATTGCCGCGTTGTTGTGAATCACCAATTTCGACACTCTCATAGTCTTGTTTCAGTTCACAAATAGTATCCAGCGCGACTTGCAAGCTCCGCGCGTTGCGGCTGATCCCCACATTCTCCCACATACAGGCTGCTAATCGCTCGCGGATCTTAGTTAGAGATATGCCACTTTGTCTGGCGCGGACTGAAGCAAACCGCAACTGCCAACAACTTACCCCATCCTGGAGGCTAGCATGATCAGACACAAGTTGGCTCTTCGCATAGGCCGCCGCCGCAGCCCCAGCGGTCTTGCCAAAGACTACAACCTCTGACAGGGCATTGCCGCCCAGTCGATTCGCCCCTTGAACGGAAACACAAGCGCATTCGCCGGCGGCAAATAAGCCAGGAATTGATGTTGTACATGTCTTAAAGTCAACCACGTCAATGCCCCCCATCATATAGTGACAGGCTGGCCGAATCGGCAGCAGACTTTCACTCGGATCGAGTCCCTCAAATTTTACGGCTGCATCATACACCTGTTTTAGTTTATCCTGCAATATTCCCCGATCGATGTGCCGTAGATCGAGCATAACGTGGGCACCCGCGCCTGTACCATAGCCCCGCCCCTCTCGAATCTCGGTCTCAATCGCAGTCGAAATCGCATCCCGAGTAGCCAATTCCATCTTTTCCGGTTCATATCGGCTCATAAATCGCTCACCGTCACGATTTAGCAGATAAGCGCCAGCTCCGCGCGCAGCCTCAGAGAGCAGTATCCCGGTTGCTGCTAAAGCAGTTGGGTGGAACTGAACGAATTCTGTGTCTTTGAGAGCAATACCCGCCTTTAGGCAAATAGCGAGGCCATCACCAGTACAGTCTACTGGGTCTGTGGTTCGTTGCCAATAAATGCGGCCCGCGCCTCCTGTTGCCATGACAACCGCTTTGGCCGCAATGGGAAAAACAGTTCCTGTTTGGATATTAAGAGCGATGACGCCCTGCAGTCGGCCATTTTCAACTGTTAAATCAAGTAGGAAGACATCAGATAAATCATAAATTTCATAACGCAAGTACTGTTCATACAGACTATGCGCAATTGCATGTCCGAGCGTCCAACACACCCTAGGCGCTGACGCGCCGCCTCCCCGGCTTTGCGCAATACGACCAGTTTCATCACGAAAAAAGGGGACACCAAAGCGGTCCAGCTCTTTCACCGCGCTAGCGGCTTGCGAGGCAAAAAACTCGACTGCATCCTGGTCATTTAAATAATCACCACCGACAATTGTATCTTTTATATATTTCTCCACTGTATCATCCGGATCTGCACTATTGAGAACGGCGTTAATCCCGCCGCCGGTACAGCCTGTTGTCGAACGCAACGGATGAGCTTTGGTCAGTAACGCGACCGAGCATTCATGCGCACGGGCGGCTTCGATGGCGGCCCGCATTCCCGCTCCACCGCCTCCAATAACTAAGACATCAAACGAGAGCATAGTCCACCTCCAATCCGTTATAGCAAAAGCGAAACTAACTTCTGTTCATTAACTTTAACCAGCCCTTTGTCAGTGATTTTCAACTCCTGACTGACTGGCAGCGAAAGAGTGCTAAGCGACATAATAGGATTACCATGCTTAAAACCAAGCTTTTGCATCGCTTCTTTCAAGCCTTTCACCTGTTGTGCTAATTCACTTATCGGAAGTTCGGATAAGATGCCAGCCACTGGTAGGGCTACTTCGCCGATTACCTCGCCGTCGTGAACAACGCAGTAACCGCCCTGGTTGGCAATCACCGTGTTGGCTGCTATCAGCATATCGCGTTTATTACGGCCAATGACCAGTAAATTGTGATGATCGTGCGCATAAGTAGTAGCGATTGCACCTTGTGAGATAACATCTCCGCCAACTAGGCCCCAGCCAATGTTCCCGTTCTTACCGTGCCGTTCAAAGACACCGATCAAGCAATAAGCTGAGTTTTCCCAATCGATCTCTGCATTACGCACTGGTAATTCCGCCTGAGTCTCCTTGGTAAATGTCGTACCGGCGGTCACAGTAATAATCCGGCAGCAGGCGGTCTGGGTAGTCGCAGCAATGGGCAGTCGGAAGCTGCCTTCATTTAAAGGTGAAAGCTTCACACTGTGATAGAAGTGTTTTGGAAATAACCCAGCCTTCGCATACGACTTTTGATGTTCAGACTGGTTAAAGACTTCTTTGCCATTTTTGAAGGTCTTTGCGATCGTAAATTGTTCCAAGTTGTCCAACAGAACAAAATCTGCCCGTTTCCCCGGCGCGATGCTACCGCGGTCTTTCAGCCCCATTCTGCGGGCAGGTGTAAACGTAGCAGCATAAATGGCCTGCTCTGGCTTCATCCCCAGACCAATCGCGCTTTTGACAATATGGTTTAAGTGGCCCTTCGCAACCAGCGAATCTGCCATCACATCATCGGTGACAAAGGCAAAATGTTCACCCATCTGCTGCTCGATGAGAAAGTTGATAATGTCTGGCGTTAATGACTTCTCTTGGATTTCAACAAACATCCCATTCAGCAAGCGTTCCTCCATGCCGGCAACGGTCTGTTGGGTGTGATCGGAGTCGACTCCCGCATAGATAAAGCGAGCCAACTCCAAACCCAACAGTTTGGGGCAATGACCTTCAATTGGCAGATGAGGCTTCTCTGTTCTGGTATAGTTAATCAGTTGATTGATCTTGGCATCCTGTTTGTACACTACATCGACATAATTCATGACTTCGCCCAGACAAACGACCGATTCTGACTGCAGCAATTCGGCCAAGTCAGCCAATTCAATTGTCGCGCCGCTAGTCTCAATTTCGAGACTGGTAGAAGGCACAGAGCTAGGCACGCCGAGAAAAATATCGTTGGGAGCATCCTTACCGGCTTCAAGCATAGACCTGATGCCTTCAATACCAAAGATATTAGCAATTTCATGCGGCTCAGCGACAATGGTTGTAACGCCATTCTTGACCAGTTCCCAAGAGAAGGGCAGCGGAGCAGTCATGGAGCTCTCGATATGCATATGAATATCAATAAGGCCAGGGATCATATACGCCCCCTGACCGTCGATCGACACATCAGGTTGCAATTGGTCAATATCGCGTTTTCCTATATAAAGAAATTTTCCGTTCAAAATAGCAGCATCGGCATCGATGAATCGCTTGGCATAGGAATTAAAGATGCGAACATTCTTAAGCAACAGGTCAACTTTCATGCAAAACCTCCTCACAAATCGTGAACGTATTGCTACTAATTCTGCCCCATTTGCCAAAATAGAGCAGTCTATCTCCTATTCCACAAAACCAGGCAACCTCCTGCCATCTATATGGAAATGAGACCTGCCCGATTCACGCTAAGAGGCAGGTCTCATTATTGTCCGCAAGGTAAGTTCTTATCCATAATGGAGGCGGATCCGTCTGGCATCCTTTATTGATAAACATAAATTTTTCCCCTAACACCTTAGCTTCATATGGGTCATGGGTGACAACAATAAACGGTATTCCCCATATAGAATGCATTAGCTTTAATTGGGCCTGCATTTCTAAACGCGTCTCACTATCAAGCGACGAGAAAGGCTCATCTAAAAGCAAGAGCTGCGGCTCGGTCATTAACGCGCGGGCAAGAGCTACCCGCTGCTTTTCTCCGCCGGAAAGTCTGCCAGTATACCGTTGAGCCAAATGCTCAATTTTTAACAGCCGCATGAGTTGTTCGTACAGTTCTTTTGACCGCGAGGTTGGCCTCGCCACTCCGTACCAGATGTTATTCTTTACACTCATGTGAGGAAAGAGTGCACACTCTTGAGACATATAGCCAACACGACGATCCCTTGGTGCAATAAAAGTTTTTTCCGTGGAGGAATAGAATGTACGGCCATTATATGCAATTCGCCCCACGTCCGGCCTCACAAGCCCTGCGACACAGCGCAGCAAAGTAGTTTTGCCACAGCCCGACGGACCAAGTACAATAAGAAATTCAGTTTCCAATGCAAAGGAGACTTGCAGCCTAAAATCGGGCAGTGCTTTTTCAATATCTATCTCAAGCACGAAAATCCCCCTTTACCAGTACTGATTTCGCCTTCGTCGAAACATTTAGCAAATAAACAATCAAAAAAGTAACTAGACTGATTAGCAATACATACGCTCCTGCTGTCATAAGATCACTGGCCTCGGAAGCAAAATAAATGGCCAACGGAATAGTCTGTGTCTTGCCCGGAATATTGCCTGCCACCATTATGGTGGCGCCGAATTCTCCTAAAGCTCGGGAAAAAGCTAAAACCATGCCAGAAACAACTCCCTGCCAGGCAAGGGGTAGGGATATCGTCCAAAACACTCGCCACTCGCTTGCCCCTAAGGTTTTTGCAGCATCTTCAAACTTAGGGTCGACACTCAGAAGGGCGGCCTTGGCGTTTTGGTACATCAGCGGAAATGCGACGACTGAGCCAGCGAGAATAGCGGCATAGGGAGTAAAAATAATCTGAGTATGCAGATACTCGCTTAGAAAATGGCCGATCATACCCTGCTTGCCAATCAGCAGCAGCAAGAGGAAACCGGTTACCACCGGCGGCAAGACCAAAGGCATGATCATGAAGGATTCGATGACAGCCTTGCCGGTAAATTCAAAGCGCCGCATAAAATAGGCGGAAGATACGCCGGAAATAAGCACGACGAATAACGATGCGGCCGCGACCTCAATGGATAGGATAACAGGCTGCCATTCGATCAACAGTTTCACCACCTAACGTCAGGACACTATAATTTTTACTTTTCTACGGAAAAGCCATATTTTTCGAACACCGCTTTACTTTCAGGCATGAGCAGGTATTCCATAAATTTTTCAGCCGCCTGCTTCTGTTTTGTGCTAGTAACAATTGCTACAGGATATACAATTGGCTGATGGAGTTTTTGCGGCGCTGTCTCCACCACCCTTACTTTGTTGGTCGTAACGGCGTCGGTTTTATAAACGATTCCTGCTTCAACATTACCTGTCTCCACATAAGCTAAAACCGTTCGGACATCTTTTGTGAAGACGGCTTTGCCTCTGACCTCCTCCCATATCTTTAATTCGCTCAGAACTTGTCGGGCGTACTGGCCTGCTGGGACTATCTCGGGTTCTCCCATGGCGAATTTGTAACTATTCCCCATAATCAAGTCTTGAAATCCAGAAATCCGTGAATCAGAATTCTGCGGCACGATCAGCACAAGACGGTTTGTCGCCAAATTTCTGCGTGTTTCCTTGATGACTAGGCTCTTTGCTATCAAATCATCCATTTGTTTAGGAGCTGCGCTGATGAAAAGGTCGGCGGGAACGCCCTGCTCAATTTGCTTTTGCAGCGTCCCAGATGCCCCAAAGTTATACACCAATTCAATCTGCGTCTTTGCCTGATAATTGCTTTTTATCTCTGCCAGCACATCTTTCAGACTAACCGCTGCGGAAATATTCAATGTAGCAGGAGCGCTGGGCGAGTCCGGCAATCCCTGACTCGTCCGCCAGCAGCCTGCAATTGGCATCGCAGTCAAAAGCAAGAAAAGGCCACACCAAAGCATCTTTTTCATCATTCCTTATCCCCCACAAACCTGCTTATAGAGTGTCAGCAAAACATCGCCCGGGCTGGTCTTTTTCGTCTCGCAAACCATACTTCCTGCCATCACCTCTGCTTCAAGCCAAGGAGGAATATGATTGCACAGCACCTCGATCCGATACCAGCCGGTTCGCCGCAACAGCGGCATTAGTGCTTGTTTTGAGGTCAGTCCGGTATCTAACTCTTGAATTTGCTTTATGGAAATGCGAAAGACTCCATTTCCCAACTCCTCCGGCACCGGTAGTCTGACGACCTCGCTGACAGCAGCCTCCTTATCAGCCTCCTCTTCCTTATCGAGTACATAGTCAAGAAAATCTGCCGGCTTGCCGTCAAACTCCCAAATGCTAAAACCGGCCCGTTCCAATTCATAGTAAGGTACTCCGGTAATTGAGCCGGCAACAATCACTTTGCACTCTTCTAAACTCGCCAATAATTCGGCCATTTGCTTACGCATTTCCCGCAGCCCTTTATCCTGATTCAGCGCAAAGCTGCGCTCACTGCCGACGTGCCAAGTATCCCGCTTCTTTTGGAACAACAACAGCTTGCCTGGTTGATTTAGACTGGTGGTCTCTCCCGTCGGACCAACATGAATGGCAATCACTTTATTCATAGCAGCCCCCTCATATCAGAAGCCGCGTTACCGGCTCGCCGCCTTCAATATGTTTATCCATAATCTCCTCAACATCATCTGCAGATACTTTTTTGTACCAAACATTATCCGGATACACGACTACGATCGGTCCTTGTTCACACAACCCGAAACAGCCCGTATTCGTAATAGCAACATCGCCTCCCAAGTCTCGTTCCCCAATTTCCTCCATGAATTTCATCATTACGCTAACGCCTTCCTTGTTCAGGCACATACCCTTCTGTTGGCCGGTAGGGCGGGAACTGGTACAAACGAAGATATGGCGGTTAGGCTTATTCATAACGCACACTCCTTATATATTTTCCTACCCGACAATTTCTTCCAAGCATATTGCAGGCCATTTTCTACACTGTCGCAGGATTCCACACTGAGTACTCCCTTGTGTTGAAGGCGTTCCTTCGCCTGGCTGCCAATACGCATCGTCAATACTGCGTTGCAATCCTGCAGTGCCTCAAGAACTGCCTCCCGGCGGTTCTCTTCAGTGATGCACTCAGCCGATCCTAGGCAGTATTTCTCAACCTGTCTGATTTCCACAAGCCTGAACGCTTGCCCATTACCTTGGTAAATTCGAAACTGCGAGGCATGCCCGAAATGCTGATCAACGAGTCTTCCGTACTTGCTGGCAACAGCGATTTTCAGCGGTTCCCGCGCGGTGATCCGTGTTGGTTCAGCCTGTAGGTTGCGATTGCACATGCGAAATTCCTGTGATCGGTCTTCACTCAGTAAGCCGATAGCGTCAGCTCGGCATTGTTTACAGTGACGCATCTGCTTTAAATCCACTTCACAAAAATTGCGAATGTCATTAATCTCTTTCATGCTGGTCTGCGCCATGTGTTCGAAAACACTGCCAGGCGCAGGGATGAGCGGCATGATATTAGTCATGAACGCACCTAATGCTTTTACTGCTTTGACTACCGCCGGAATATGCGTGTCATTAATGCCTTTGACCATAACAATATTGACCTTGACCATGACGTTATGGTCAGCCAAAAAGCGAATGCCCTGCATTTGGTTCTCTAGCAGCACTCGCGCCGCATCAACACCTGACAGTCTCTGCCCCTTAACCAGTACATATTGATATAACTTAGCCCCAATTACGGGATCAATCGCGTTACAAGTTACGGTAACATGGCGAATACCCAGATCAACAATCTCCTGGGCGTATTCAGGGAGCATCAGCCCATTAGTAGAGAGACAGAAGATTACATCCGGTTGAACCGCCCGGATCATCACAATACTGCTTCTAACTTTTGGCCAATTCGCCAGGGCGTCTCCCGGTCCGGCAATACCTACCACGCTAAGATTATCCATTTTCTCTTTCACCCACAAAAACTTATCAAGCGCTTGCTCGGGCGTAAGCAGTTCACTGGTTACGCCCGGGCGGCTCTCGTGAACACAGTCAAACTTTCTCGTGCAGTAATTGCATTGGATATTACAAGCGGGCGCAACTGGGAGATGCATCCGCGCATAACGCATATGGGCCTCAGCGGAATAGCAAGGGTGCCGTTGCGTCGTCTCCATGGCACAGTCAGATAAACCAGTTGCTTGTTTGCCTGCATAATTCATACAGCGCCTCCTATCGACTGCGGCGTGTTGCCAGTCTGGTAATATTTTTCGTACATAGAGCGCCGATAGCTGCCATATTTATTTCCCAGCAGCGTGTTCGTAACGCGGTCGAGAAACATGGCGCTGCCAGTGTAGCCGACAGAGAGCAGTCTTTGCCCCCCGACCCGGTCATGAATAGGAAAACCAATACGTACCAAGGAAATACCTTCACGTTCGGTCAAATATCGACCATCAGATGATCCGATGGCGATATTGGCTCCAAGCTCGACGCTCTTAGCACGGATGGTTGCGAAGTCCGCCTTCGAGAGTATTGCTATTTCCTGTTTATATTGTTCAAAGATTGGTGCGAGCAACTGCGTCAGCCGATCACTGCCACCAGTGGCAGCCACGACAGGAAATATGCCATTTTCCACACAGGTTACGGCCAGTGAATAGACTAGTTCTGGCTCGCCGAAAATCACGCTGCGGCCATTAAAGTTATATTTGTGAGAATCAACCATGCAGTCAAGCAGCCTGCCCCGTTCCATCAAGAGGCTGTCAGGAATGTCTCTTTTTGTAATAGCCGTCAAAGCCTGCAGGAAACGGTCTGTGTTTTGCACTCCAATCGGAATTGGAACCTGATAGCACGGAACACCAAACTGTTCGGACAGATAGTGCCCGGGGGATTCCTCAGTACTTGCCGTGACACCAAGTTCTATCGTAGCTACAGCACCAGGCATCTTGGCGATATCGGCCAGCTTTGTTCCACCTGTAGATATCTTGGTGAACGGCCTGACCAAAGGACGGTCGAGCGAATATGAAATATCGGGACAAAGTGTATATTCTATATCCAGAAGCGCCAAAATTCGTTTGATTTCCCTGATATCGGCGGGGCTAATATTCGGTATGATGATATTCAGCTTGTTATGAGGTTCTGTAGGACGGGCCAATTCCATAATGATACGTTTTACCGCCAATAGATAGCCTTCATTCTGCGTGCCGCCATAACCAGGTGTACTCACAGCGACCACCGGGAAATCCTCTAAACCTTTTTCCTTGCGGTAATCAAGCGTTATTCGTTCCACATCTTCGCCAATGGTTTCAGCCAGGCAGGAGGTCAAAACACCAATTAGTTTGGGGTTATAAACCCGCAGAATATTATCAAGGCCTTGCTTCAGATTCGCTTCACCGCCATAAATGGTCCCTTTTTCATTTAAGGAAGAAGAGCCAACATCAACCGGTTCATTAAAATGCTCGGCGATATGACGCCTCATATAGGTACTGCAGCCCTGTGAGCCATGGATGATGACCATCGCCCCTTCAATCCCTTTGAAGGGAAGAATGCCTCCCATCGGCATGCACATGTGACAGGGATTTTCATTGACATTCTTGCTGTAAAGAAGTTGTTCATCCACGGTTCTCACCACCCCAGTCATAAATATAGTTCCAAACCGGTGAACAAAGAGTTGAATAGACTTCCTTAGCGAAATTCACCGCGCCAATATAACCGCTCAAAGGGTGCTTACGATCATGATTGTGATCGATAAACGCGATTCCCAGCTTATAAGCCAGCGGGCGCTCTTTTACTCCCCCGACCAACAAATCCGCCCCCTGCTGGGTCATAAACCGCTCCAGTTCAGCAGGATTAGCGTCGTCCAAAATCACCGTGCCATCATTGACTAGATCATTAATCGTGTCATATTCATCTGGGCGTCCGGTCTGGGTGCCGATAAGCACGACCTCGATGCCAATTTCGCGGAACTGTTTGATAAGAGAAATTGCCTTAAAACCACCACCAACATATACAGCTGCTTTCTTGCCATTAAAATGACCGCGATAGGCCGCAATGATCGGCGAGGTCGCCTCTGTTTCGCGAGCAATTAGCATTTCTGCTCTTGCCAGCATCGCCGGATCGCCGAAGTAGTCTGCAATCTTTCGCAGGGAGTCTGCTGTGTCCTCCATTCCTAGAAACGAAACTCGTAGATAAGGAATCTGGAATTCATCCTGCATCTTTGTCGCCAAATACGTCATTGAGCCTGCGCATTGCATGATATTGAGCGAGCCAGCCGTCGCTTCCCGGAGGCTGTCAAAGTTTGAGTCTCCGGTAAAAACGCTGTTGACTGATACTCCGATTTCCGTCAAATAATTACGGATAATCCAGGCCTCTCCCGCTAGGTTAAAATCGCCCAGATAGTTAACACTGTTGGCTTTTCGCGGCAGCGGCTGTTCCGGCGTAATCAGGCGCAGCAATGCGTCGCAGGCAGCGCGGTAGCCAGCTGATTTATTGCCGATAAAACCGCTGGATTGCACTGGGATAATCGTTATGCCGTGCTTCTGAGCCGACCGTTTGCAGACTGCCTCCAAGTCATCGCCAATGACTCCTACAATGCATGTTGAATAGACGAAGAATAGTTTGGGTTGATATTTCGCGACTATCTCGTCAATTGCGCGGCTGAGTTTTGGTTCGCCGCCGAAAATAACATCATGTTCTTGCAATTCGGTAGAAAAGCTGTTGCGGTATAAATCGTCCCCACTGCTTAAACTGCCGCGGATATCCCACGTATAGCTCGAGCATCCAATCGGACCATGCACTAGATGCGCCGCGTCAGTAACCGGATTAAGCACGACCCGGGCGCCGCAATAGACGCAAGCGCGCTGACTGACGCAACCCGATATACTGTCGGCATCACATCTCAGTGAGACTTTCTGTTTTCCTTTGGTTGCAATAAAGGGATTGCGTTCCTTAATATCCAACGCTGCTTCCATCGCTTTTCTCCTTTCCTTTAATAAAAGAGGCGACGCTGTCTAACGGGGCAGGCAGCGTCGCCTCTGTGTTTAAGATTCTAAGCGTTACATGACTAATTCAAAGTCTTCATCGGCTGCGTCCCGGTCCTGCCGGTCAAGCAGTGCATTACTGATCATTTCAACAAGCCTCATGGCACCATGATAACCAACAATCGGTAAATAGGAATGAACGCTGCGATCTAAAATAGGAAAGCCCACACGTACGAACGGAACATCTTCTGCCCGGGCAATATACTTTCCATACGTATTGCCAATCAATAAGTCCACTGGCTGATTCTTCATCCATTGGTGCAATGTAAACAAATCTCCCGCACTTTTAACATTGGCTTGAATTCCAGTCGGCTTAAGCATGGCATTGATATCATCCTCAAAGCTTCCTGCCACAGAATTTGATGAACCGCCTGGAGTACCGGTGAGCACATGAATCGGAATCATCCCCAAGCTGAGTACAAATTCAGTTAACCCTGTAACGATATCAGGATCACCAAAAATGGCTACTGTCTTCCCATGAAAATGGAAATGCGTATCTGTCATAATATCAACTAACTGGCCGCGTTCTACTTCCAATTCTTTTGGTATCTCATGCGCAAAAGCTGTGCGTAATGTCATCAATAAAGCATCTGTTGCTTTAATTCCGATGGGTGTTTTCAATGTTACTACTGGAACTTTACATTTTTTATTGAGCAGATCGGCAGGATCACTCGACGCAAACCGGCCAAGAGCCAGGCTAACTTTTGAATTGCCGGTATCTTTCAATTGTTCAACCGTTGTACCGCCCTCAGGGTACATCTGAAATTCTCCTGTCATTGGTGTATCAACGACCCCTGATGTATCAGGAAACAGTATATACTCAATATCCATACTCTTCACAATACGTTTAATTTCTCGCATATCACCAGGATTCACGAAGCCTGGAATAATATTAATTTGTTCTTTTTTAATTGGCGACGTACTTTCTGCTAAATAACTAACCATGGCTTTTGTCATGTTGGAGAAGCCGGTAATGTGTGAGCCTACATAACTTGGCGTATTCGCATGAATGACAAGCTTACCCTCCGCAACATCAGCGGTTTTAATAATACTTGAAACATCGTCGCCAATTGTTTCCGTTAAACAAGTAGTGTGTATGGCCATCACATCCGGCTTGTAGATGTGAAAAACGTTTTGTATAGATGCTTTTAAGTTAGCACCGCCACCAAAGACCGATGACCCTTCTGTAAAGCAACTCGTTGACGCCATGACCGGATCGCGGAAATGACGAGTTAAATGCATACGATGGTATGAGCAGCAGCCTTGTGAACCATGACTGTGTGGCAAACACTTATGAATACCGAGAGCAGCATACATAGCCCCAATTGGCTGACAAGTCTTTGCCGGGTTAATGATGCCGCCGCTATTACGTTCTGTAATTTCTTTTGGTGTACAATCCAACATATATTATGCCACTCCTTCCTCATTTACTGTTCCCTCTAATAGGGGTTGATCTTTCCAGGGCGGAGTAATGAAGTTCCAAGTTGGAGAGGCAAAGCCCATGCTGATATCTTCAGCAAATTTCACTGCACCATTAAACCCTGCATAAGGACCGCTATAATCATAAGAATGTATTTGTTTAGAGTTAATGCCCATTTTTTGAATAACATATTTATCTTTGATCCCTGAAGCAAAAAGATCAGGTTTCAGGAGCTTTATGAATTCTTCTGTTTCAAAATGATTCATATCATCGACAATGATACTGCCGTCTTTCATATCATAGCGGATGCCATTGTACTGACCTAATGGAATTCTAGCTTTAAGAGCTAGCATTTTTTCTGGTGAAACTTTTAAGCGAAAGCGCTTTTCATCCACCTCAGCCACATAGTGGGGAATGTTTTTACTATCAGCATCAGGTTTGATAGTAGGAATGACTTGACGGCCTTCATAATCATCGCGATGAGCAAATTCATACCCTGCTAATAATGTTTCCATACCGAGTTCAGCAAATAAGTTTTGAAAATGATGACCACGAGATCCGCCAACAAAACAAAATGCTGTTTTTCCACTACAAATCTTTTTGTATTGCTCAAAGATCGGTTCAATTCGTGCTAATTCACTGGCGATGACCACCTCTGTCTTTAACGTTAATTCTTTGTCGTCAAAATAGAGAGCCATATTGCGCAGAGAATCAATAGTTCCTTGAATGCCGATAAAGTTAACTTTCAGCCAAGGTGTACCATATTTAGTTTCCAGCATCTCAGCAATGTAGTTGATGGATCTATGACATTGAACCAAGTTAAGTTCTGCAGTATGAGCATTTTTGAGGGCTTCATAAGAGCCATCCCCAGTCATAACGGAAACTATATGGTAGCCAATTTTCTTAAGGATTCGTTCAACTTCCCAGCCGTCACCGCCAATGTTGTATTCGCCCAGAAGATTGATGGGGAACTTTGCCGGGGCTGTTTCTTGATCACCAGTACCAATAACCTTTTCCATTAATATATTATTGGCAATATGATGGCCTGCGGACTGGCTGACCCCTTTATAGCCTTCACAGCTAAACGATAACACCTGAATGCCATGCTTGGCCTCGGCTGCTTTAGCCACTGCCCCCATATCATCACCAATCAGTCCCACTGGACAAGTTGCTGACAGAGTAATACATTTAGGGTCAAAGATTTCCATGACTTCATCAATGACCTTAGCCAATTTCTTTTCGCCACCAAATACAATATCACTTTCCTGCATATCAGTAGAGATACAATAATTGATAAAGTTATGTTTGGGATCGTCAGATTTCGCCTTATTCCGACGTGTATTCCATGCATAGTAACCACAGCCGATTGGCCCGTGAACAATATGCACCATATCTTTTATCGGACCAAGAACAACGCCTTTACAACCAGCATAGGCACAGCCACGATTCGTAATAATACCAGGGATTGTCCGAGTGTTGGCTTCAATTTCTTGGCTTTCTAACTCAGAATTTTTAATAATGATATGTTTCTTCCGACTTTTTTGAACCTTAGCTGGATATTGATCGAATATCGTTTGAAGTTTCTTTTCAGTCATTTCCATTGCCCTTGACCTCCTTTTTGCTATACTGCCGCTTCGCCCGTCTCTCCAGTACGGACACGCACTGCATCAATGACTGGTAATACGAAAATTTTACCATCACCAACGTTATTACAAGTTTTGTTAGCCTGAATAATGGCAGCCACAATTTTGCTTACATCTTCATCATGGGCTAGGATGGTAAATAGCCTCCGGGGAAACAAAGTGGTACCGACTAAAAAATCGGTAATTAATTTTTCCGCTTCCCCTGTTTGATCCTCGCCTGCCATAAGCAATAGTTCTTTCTTGCGCTCCAAAATCAAGGTAGGGTTTGTGACGATCTTGCCGCGACCTTCTACTTTAAATGCAGTAAAGCCAGCCGCTCCAGCTTCTACTAAGGCTTTTTTAGTAGCACTGGTTTTATTCATGCGTACTACTGCGATAATTTCTTTCATCTTTAGCCCTCCTTCTTATAGGCTGGGAATACCACTGGAAATGGTGTAGACTTCTTCAATCGGGCTGATAAAGACTTTACCATCACCATAGGCGCCTTGCTCACTGGTTCTAGCATATTTTATGATCAAACGCACCATCTCTTCCTTATCTTCATCACGGATGGCCATCATCAGCATCGCTTTAGGAATCTCATCATAGACGATACCGCTGATCTTGATTCCCTTTTGCTTGCCACGTCCGACAACATCTACGACTGTTGCTGCATGAAAACCGGCTCGCGATAACTCAGACAATACTTCCTCTTTCTTTTCCGGCCGAATAATTGCTCTAACCATTAACATGTTTTTCCCTCCAATAGTTTATTTGTATTGCGCTAGACTTAGGCGTCCATAAAACCATGTTCCATCATGATTGCTTCCAAGCGATCTTGAGACATTGGTTTAGGAATAACAAACATTTTATTCGTGTCAATCGCTTTAGCTAGTGCACGATACTCATCCGCCTGGCGTGATGTTGGATCAAAATCAACTACTGTCTTTTTATTGATTTCCGCTCGTTGAACCAGATTGTCACGCGGTACAAAATAAATCAGTTGGGAACCAATTTCTTCGGCAAATGCTTTTAGCAGCTCGTATTCTTTGTCTACCATACGGCTATTACAGATAATACCGCCTAGTCGAACTTTACCGTTAGCAGCGTATTTTTGGATGCCTTTTGAAATATTGTTAGCAGCATAAAGCGCCATCAGCTCTCCTGAAGCAACAATATAAATTTCTTCTGCTTTGCCTTCGCGAATCGGCATGGCAAAACCACCACAGACAACATCACCCAGTACATCGTAGAAAACATAATCAAGATCTGGTGTATACGCGCCTAAAGACTCAAGCATATTGATAGAAGTAATGATGCCACGACCAGCACAACCTACGCCTGGCTCAGGACCGCCTGATTCGACACACTTAGTACCAAGAAAACCAGGTTTAAGGATGTCATCTAAATCAATGTCATCACCTTCATCGCGTAATGTATCAAGTACGGTTTTTTGACACAATCCATGAAGCAGCAAGCGAGTTGAATCCGCCTTAGGATCGCAACCAACTACCATGATTTTCTTTCCGGCTTCTGCCAAAGCGCCTACTGTATTTTGTGTGGTGGTAGATTTACCAATGCCACCTTTACCGTATATAGCAATCTGTCTCATGAATAAATGCCCCCTCAATATTTTTAATATTAGTTGAATATACTTTTAATCTAATTTATAATGGAAAATGGATACGTCAAATAAACCCTGGTGTCCACTGGGAGTTAAAAGATGTTCCGCCGCTTCATAGATATCGCAAGTATCTATGAAGCATTTTATTTACATTCAGATGTCGGTACGATAGGACCACCTCCTTTATTGTCTGGAAAACGCCGATGGAGCTCATAAAGGAATTCCCCTACAAGCCCCATCGCTTTGTTCTTTATTTTGTTATACCCTTTGTTTGCTGCCGGAAGACAAAAAAGCTTACAAGCGATTAATCTGCTTGTAAGCACCATTGCTTCCGACTGGTAATTTGAATTGAGTATAGCATACATTATTTATTAGGGCAATACCTCTCACTAATAGTCAGAACATTAAATCTATACACAAAATCATTTCGTGGAGTACCTCTGTCTTTATTGAATAAGCATGCGTTGACAAAATTATCACCTTCAAAGTAATATGGTACTCAAAACTATTACTGCAATACTGACAAAGGAGGATGAGGAGCATGCTGCCCACGAAAAGAGTTGCTGAGACTAAAGCTGTTTATCTAGTGGATACTACTTTGCGGGATGGGGAACAAACGGCAGGAGTAGTTTTTTCCCATCAGGAGAAAGTACGCATCGCCCAACTGCTTGACGAAATCGGCGTGGAGCAGATCGAGGCAGGCATTCCCATCATGGGCAAAGAAGAATCAGATGCCATCAAGGCAATTGTCCGCCTCAACTTGCAGGCCAGTATCTTAGGCTGGGCCAGAGCCGCAATTTCAGATGTTCAGGCCTGTATTGCCTGCGGGGTAGATGCTGTAGAAATCTCCAGTCCAACCTCAGACATCCATATTCATCATAAGTTGCGCTCATCCAGAGAAGCTGTTCTTGAAAATACCGTAAAGGCTGTTGAGTATGCAAAACGCGAAGGACTTTACATTTCCGTAGGGGCTGAGGATGCTTCGAGAAGTGACAACTCTTTTCTGCTTCAATACGCACAGGCAGTTAAACAGGCAGGAGCGCAGAGATTGCGCTATTGCGATACGATCGGACTGCTCAATCCTATTGCCGTATTTGAACAAATCAAATGGTTGCGTGAACAGATAGATATCGACGTTGAGATACATACTCATAATGATTTTGGTATGGCAACAGCTAATGCGGTAGCCGGCTTTCTGGGAGGTGCCAGATTCATCGACTGTACAGTCAATGGACTTGGTGAGAGGGCTGGCAATGCCGCGCTTGAGGAAGTGATCTTCGCGCTGAGACAGACCTGCCAGATGAACCTACCCTATGACAGCACTAAATTGAGACCCCTTTGCGAATTTACGGCCAAAGCCTCTGATCGAACTTTACCTGTGGATAAGGCCATCGTCGGCAGCAATGTTTTCCATCACGAGTCAGGGATACATACTGATGGCATCTTAAAGTCACACTCACTCTACGAGGCATTCGCACCAGAGGAAGTCGGCTTAAAACGCAAAATCATCATCGGCAAGCATTCCGGCACCTCTGCCGTCGAACACCGACTGCAGAGTCTGGGAATTTTGGCTGAATCAGGCTTTGCCGCTTACCTGCTCCCACAGATTCGCGCAAAAACAGTTGAGCTCAAGCGTTCACCATCGCCTGCCGAATTGGATCGGCTTGTCGCCGAGTGGCTGCCACGCTATGAGCAGCAATCACATGCAAACAAGCACCTAACATAACCTGGGTCGCACATCGCATTACGTTATTCTGTTTTGCTTGTCGTCTGTTCTTTAGAATCTTGGTTAGTCTCGCCTTGCTGATACGCCTTTTTAAAGCTGTCTTTAGTCAAGGCATGAACATGAACCTTTTGTTTATCCATTGCCGCTTTGCAGGACGATTTGTCTACACACAGGGTATGTAGATCTTCCATAGTATCCCCCCTATAATTGAAAATCGTTATCATTATCATGGTTCCATTATACCCATATCCAATCAAAATACAAGTGGATACGGCGAAAGACACGATGCAATACTAACAGCGGAGGTGTTTTAAAATGACAATACCAAAAGCTGGACCTTGGCGAGCTGTTAAGCAAGAGCACGGTTTCTATGCCGTACACTTTGAGGAAGACAAACAAGAAGGTCCGTTTGCCAACCGCAAAACAGCAGATGAATTTGTCGATGCCGCAAACAGCGCTCTGGCAGATAAGGAAGTCGACTTCAGACAGGATGTTCTCCAATCAGAAGACTGAGGCGCGCCTATAAGAGACTCTCAGACTGTCGAGAAACCTCGTTCTCCCAGGGCGTTCAAACAGTTCTAGACCGTTGCATATGAGCTAGCAGAAAATTGAAGGCGCTAACTATACAGAACCGTAGGCGGGCCAGCCGCCCCAGCAGTGAAGCGTACTAAAGGGTACGCTAGCAATGGGATGGCTGGCCTGATTGCGCACCTCTTGGCGTTTTAGCGCCTTCGCTGCTCTCGGCCGTCCACGGCCTTCGCAGCACCTGAACGTCTTGTTCAATGGAGTTGGCGGCATACTCCTTGCGGGTACGTCGGCACGAATGCTATACCATCCTTGGCACATTCGACACTAGCGCATCCGTGTGCGTCGTAGATGGGGCTCTATCAACGCCCGGAGGAGGATTGTCTTGTTATGGAAGCTTTGCTACAATATAACTAAAATTAGATTTGAGGTGTGCTATGGAATTCAATCTTACCGTTGGCATGACTGCGGAAAAACAAGAACAGGTAACTCCTGACAATACGGCCATGCGTTATGGCAGCGGCAGTGCCGCCGTCTACGCAACACCGGCGATGGTCGGTCTGATGGAAGGAACTTGTCTGGCTGCAGTTGATCCTCATCTGCCGGAAGGCATGGCAACTGTGGGGATTCGTCTTGATGTCCGCCATCTGGCAGCAACCCCGATCGGACTGGGTGTCCGCGCAACAGCCGAGCTTATTGAAGTGGCCGGCAAACGGTTGACCTTTAAGATGGAAGCCTTTGACGACAAGGAAAAAATCGGCGAGGGAATCCATGAGCGTTATATCATTGATGTGAAAAAGTTTATGGAGAAAGCACAAAGCAAAAAGTAAGGTAGACTTGTTATGCCCCCAACTACTAACTTGTCTGGTAGTTGGGGGCATAACAGTATCCACCAGACGGCTTACTGAATACTCTATGTGAAAAAAATACCAAGGATTTCGAGAATTAATGTCGAATAAGAATACTATAACAATAAAACTGGAGGGATGCATAATGAAGTCACTAAAAGGCACAAAAACAGCGGAGAATCTAATGAAAGCCTTCGCAGGCGAGTCTCAGGCAAGAAATCGTTATACATATTATTCGTCTGTTGCCAAGAAAGAAGGCTACGTCCAAATCTCCAATCTGTTCACTGAAACCGCTGATAACGAAAAAGAACACGCCAAGCGCTTCTTTAAATTTCTAGTTGAATGCCTGGAAGGTGAAATGGTCGAAATTACTGCCAACTTCCCGGTCGGATTGGCAGATACGAGAGCCAACCTTAAATCAGCAGCTGACGGTGAACATGAAGAATGGGCCGACCTCTACCCTGCATTTGCCGATGAAGCTGACGCCGAAGGCTTCCCCGTAATCGCTTTTGTTTTCCGTGAGATCGCCAAAGTTGAGAAGCACCATGAAGCCAGATATCGTAAGTTGTACGCAAATATCGAAAACGGCAGCGTATTCAAGAAAGATACCGTTGTTCAGTGGAAATGCGCCAACTGCGGCTATATTCATGAAGGTCCGGAAGCACCTAAAGGTTGTCCGGCTTGCGCGCATCCTCAGGGATACTTCGAAGTGTTTGTCGAAACCTACTAGCGGGAGCAAATTGCTAGCCTCATAGGCAACAACACCTGGGGGTTCTGAACGTCCTGGGAGTTAATTTTCCGAACTAATAAGAGCAGGGCCCTGCTCTTATTAGTTCGCGATTTGTTGCCGCTTATTTACCGCCCAAGCGTCAATCAGTGTCCCGCTTTGTTTAAACGCCTTTACAGAGATGCTGTCAGCCGTTACTGCCACGATGAGATAATTCGGCTCATCTTGCGGATTATAAAAAAACTCATTTAGCGGATTTGCTGTTACTGTCGAATAGGATTTCGAACCGCTTCTGCCAGTCGCCACATATATGGTGCCGTCAGGGCTAACCTCACTGTCACGCACCGGATAAGTTCGGGCATATACATGATCATGTCCGGTAAAAACCACGTCGACCTGATGTGCATCAAATAGCGGCGTAAGGATTTCACGAATCGCAATATTGTCCCGAAACGTTTTATTGTCATACAATGGGCGATGAATGAAAACAATCGTAAAGCGCTTTGTTGTCTGAGCTAAGTCCTTTTCCAGCCAAACCTTCTGCCTAGCAAGCAGATCAGGCAAAAACTGCTTTTGTTCGCCCGCTTGGCTATCGAGCATGACAAAATGAACATCCCCATAATCAAACGAATAGGCTTGTTCTTGCATTCCCTCCGGGCCATTCAGCGGCAGCGAAAACTGTGAGGTAAACAACGTAGGCATGGAAAACTTCCGTTCCACCGTATAGGATTCATGGTTTCCCGGTATTGGCATTACCGGTATCGAGTCAATAATTCCTTTGCCTGCGGTAAACCAGGAATGCCACTGGGCATAATCCTGCCCCACATCCACCAGATCCCCTACGTTGGTGATAAAGGCTGCACGGGGATGGGCCTGATGGGCATACTGCAATGTCGATCGCCATGTATCGTAATTAATACTTTGCGAATCGCCAAAGACAAGAAATGTAAATTCTTTACTATCTATGCGGGCTGTGGTAAACGTCTTCTGCTCACTCCAGGCTGAACCGCCGCTTACCTGATAGATATAGTGCCCGCCAGACTTGAGCCCAGTCAGGGTAGCACTATGAATATAGCGGATTCCCTGGTTAGTGGTGACAGGCTGCATGTGAGAGGAGATTCTTGTCGCCCCGTCCGGCAGCATTTCTGATTCGCCTTTTTTCGCAAACCGGACTTGTCCTGTGACCGGTTCATCGGTTTGCCAGGTAATTGTCTGAGTGGTTTGGGTGTCGCCTGTCCAGGTGAGAGTGATATGTTTTGGGGTTGAGGCGTTTTCAATGCTTTCAGCCAGCAAAGTTGGCGAAAAGCCGACGCTGATTAGAATAACCAGAGCTGCCACAACGCAGAAAAATGGTCCTATACGCCGTAATCTCATACGATAATCGTTGAGCCCTTCAAAAGCTTGACCGCTTCTTGGTAGACAGCATCAGGACTAAGTACTGTCAGGCATTCCTTGCCATATCGACACTCCCGCTTCCAACAGCCAGCGCACTCGTACGGAACTGTAAGCACCGCATTGCTTTTGCCATAGGGGCCGTTGCGCTCGGGATTTGTCGGTCCCATCAGCATCAAAACTGGCGTGTTCAGAGCTGTCGCTAAGTGCACCGGACCGGTGTCGCCGCCGACGACCAATTTCGCATGACGAATAAGCTGAGCTAACTCGAGCAGCGTAGTTCTGCCTGTCAGGTCAATTGGCGGAATCAAGGCCGCTTTTAAAATATCGTTAGAAAAATAGTCATCACCCGGACCGCCAATTAGAACCGGAATCAGCTTGTCATCAAACAGTTTGTCCGCCAAAGCGGCGAAGTGTTCTGGCTGCCAACGTTTATTGGGCCAATTCGCCCCTGGCGCTAGAATGACATAGTCTTGCGTCATATCTAGACCGGCAAAATTTGCAAGCGTTTCGGTCGTAGCGGCAGCCTCGTCAGGAATGGTCAGACCGAAATCGGTGCTGCCGCAATTGACACCAAGCGCCCTGACCACGTCAAGGTATTGCTCAACAATGTGCCCGCCTTGGTTCGGCCCGCAAACCCGTTTTCCCATCCAGTTGCTCAATTCGCGCGCATTGCAGTAGACGAGGCGCTCGGTTGCACCACTCAATGACGCGATAGCCGCGCTTTTAAACAATCCCTGCAAATCTAATGATAGATCGAACCTTCGCCGGCGCAGTTCAGAAATAAACCCTGGAGCATACTGTCGGATGCCACTCCAGGTTTTGCATTGGCCTTTTTCAAAAACAATTACTTCATCAACATAAGCATTAGCCTTAACCAGCTCTAACGCAGGCTTTTCCACTACCCAGGTGATTTTGCAGTCAGGAAAACCTTTCTTTAGCGCGTGTGCCACCGGCAGTGCATGAATGACGTCGCCGATTGCGCTCAGTTTCACAATCAAAATTCTTTTCATCATCTCACACTGACGCCATTTTATGAATCATATTTGTTGTTGAGCGACCCGCTACCTCTGGCAGCAAAATGGTCTGGCCTCCATGCGCAGCTACAATCTTAGCCTCTGGCAAACGGTCAACCGAATAGTCGCCTCCCTTGGCGTAAATGGCCGGTTGAACTTCGGCAACTAGGCTTTCGGCAGTTTCCTCAGAAAACACAACAACATAATCCACCGCAGCCAAGCCTGCCAATACTTCGGCTCTGTCTGCTTCATCATTAACTGGCCGTGTTGGTCCCTTCAACTGACGTACAGACGCATCACTGTTCAGTCCGACAATCAGGCAGTCGCCCAGTTCACGGGCTGCGTTAAGGTAACGCACATGACCAACATGCAAAATATCAAAGCAGCCATTTGTGAGAACAATCTTCTGCCCTTGGCTTCTCAATTGCATCGCCAACGCAGCGATGTCTGCACGCTGAACAATTTTCATCTTGTCTCTCCTATCGCCTGTTTAAGTTCTTGTGGTGTTGATGTGGCTGTACCAAGCTTGCGAACAACCACTCCAGCCGCATAATTGGCTAATTGAGCAGCCTCCAAACGGGATGCTCCTGCGGCGACCGCCAGCATCATAGTAGCCACTACCGTGTCACCGGCTCCGCTAACATCATATACCTCACTGATATTTGTCACCGGAATATGTGATGCTATACCGCCTTGCTCCACCAGTGTCATACCTTCTGAACCGCGAGTAATCAAGACAGCGTCTGCCTGCAGACGGGTGAGCAGTTCGTTGCCCGCCCTCTGAATAGCCTCGTCATCATCGAGTGAAAAACCAACTGCAGCTGCTGCCTCCGCTTCGTTTTGTTTGACAAAATTTACGCCGGTAAAATCGGTAATATTATAGCGAGAGTCCACTATGCAAGGGATGCCATGTTGGCGGCAAGCAGAAATCACCGTTGTCCGAATTAGCGGCGAAACAGTAAAACTGCCGTAATCGCTTAAAACCACTGCGTCCATTTTGGTAATATGTTGCTGAATGTAGTCTACAATCTTTTGTTCCAAAGTCCCAGACAAGGGCAACTTGTCCTCTCGGTCGATGCGGACAACTTGTTGCCGCACAGTTGCCTGCCCGCCGGCCATAACACGAGTCTTGGTGACAGTCGGCCGGGGCGACTCTGTTAGAAAGCCATCTGTATGTACCCCTTTTTGCCGCAAGATCTGACTCAATACTCTGCCTGGCTGATCTTCACCAACCACGCCGACTGCAAAGACCTCACCGCCGAGGGTAGCGGCATTATGAACCACATTAGCGGCGCCGCCGGGAACGACGGTCTCGCCTGTGTGTTCAAGCACCAGCACAGGTGCTTCTCTGGAAATACGTGAAATCTTCCCTTCCAAATACACATCAGCGACGACGTCGCCGATGACCATCAATTTTCTCTGCTGCAGTTGCTCAACCAAGCGGATCAATTTATCTTTCAACAGGCTCCGCCTCTCTTTCTCGGTGTATTGTCAGTCTCCCCACTGTTATAGTACGATGAACACAAGCGGCACTAGCGATACACTAGCGACACAAACTTTTCTTCTGTCCTTAGTGGCGCTAGTGGCGTCTCGTGGCGCTAGTGTTCCGTTCCTTGCGTTTGGCGATTCAGAACCGTATCCTTATCGCACCTTGCACAATTCAGCCGGCAGGGCAGTGGCAATATCTTGCTGCAGTTCCTGCGGCAAGGCGCTTAACAGCACCTTAGCGATCTCTCTTAAACGGTTTGCCGTCTTGGCTTCAAATCGCAAGGTAAATAGCGGTTCGGTGACAGATGAGCGAATCATCGCCCAACCATCAGCAAAGTCTATGCGGACTCCGTCAATTCGATTTGGTTGATACTGCGCCAGCTTCTGCGCCGCCTGTTCCAAGATAATTTCTTTGTCATTACCAAGGTAAGGTACCCTGACATCTGGCGTCAGCAGGTAATTGGGAATACTGTCAATCTGCGCCGCCAGCGAACCCTGCTGTTCAACCAAGGCTGCCACTTTCAGGCCGGCAAACATCGCGTCATCATAGCCTAATTCAGAGAGGAAAAAATGGCCGCTGATTTCACCGGCTAGCAGGGCCTGTTCACGTTGAAAAGCCGCCTTGCTAAACGTATGGCCAGCCCGGGCCATAACCGGACGTCCACCAGCCTTGGTAATCTCCTCAGGTACAACCATTGAACATTTAGCATCATAAACAATAGTACCCTTTGTTTGCGCCAGATAGCATCTAGCTAACAACACCAGAATATCGTCATTATCCACTGCGCGCCCGGTTTCATCAACAAAGCCCACTCGGTCACCGTCGCCGTCAAACGCAACCCCCAAAGCCGCTCCACTTTGCCGCACTAGTTCAGCAAGAGCGGCTAAATTGGGAGCTAATGCTGGATTTGGTGGTCGGTTGGGAAAGCTACCGTCTGCGTCACCATACAATTCGACCACATCATAGCCCAGCCTGCGAAATAGTCGAGCAGCAAATGGAGCAGTAGCGCCATTACCTGCGTCAACAACAACCTTTAATCGGCCAGGCAGCGCTTTGGCTGCAGTAAAAGAAAAATACTCTTCCCTAACGCTAATGGCTTGAACACTGCCATTACCGCTGACACGATCGCCTGCAGCCACCAAGCTGCCAATTTCCGTAATATCTTCTTCTGATGCAGGATTTGGCCCAAACACCAGCTTAAAACCATTATAACGCGCCGGATTGTGAGAGGCGGTAATCATCACCCCGCCGTCAGCATGACACTGTTTAAGCGCAAAATAAAAAACCGGCGTTGCGACAGTACCAATATCCATCACCTGACAACCCGACTCAACCAAGGCGTCAATAAAAATTTTCTGCAGTCGTGGTGTGGACAAGCGAATATCGCCGCCGACGACTACAATCTTTCCAGCCAGTTTAGTTCCCACTGCCAGTGCAATCTTTCGGGTCATGACATCAGTCAATTCACTGCCGGCCACGCCGCGAATATCACACGCTTTGAATATGCTCACAATGAAGTCCTTTCTATCATCAATCTTGTCGTTAATTGCTGATTTCTGTTATATCAGATACATTGTAGCATGGTGCTATAATCAGTGCAATAAGTGAGCCGCTGCCTCAACGGGAGTATATATACCAGTATTCCGCATATTGGATATGAATAGACATCAAACCGCAAAGCTTGCTCTTTAGTCCTACAGATGACAAAATATAGATAGAGTGATACTAAAGGAGCGTGTTTCAAAAAACACGCAACCATAAAATTAGGGAGGCTGTTAGAAAATGTCCAGATGCTAGGCGGCAGGGTCGGCGGGCCCGGAGGCGTACAGTACGGGTACGTTGAGGAGACCGACAGCTTTGCTGAAGTGCAGGTGGGCGTTTTGTAGCGGCCTCTAAAGGAGTGTATACCATGAATAATATTTTCGCCAAATTGCCCTCTCAGGCGCAATCGAGTGAACTCATCAATAACCTGCTTCAAACCCGTCATTTCAGCCTCAAGCGAATTATTTCCACCGGCCAGGCGACACCAGACGGTGAGTGGTATAATCAGGAAGAAGACGAGTGGTGTATTTTACTGACCGGAAGTGCCGCCTTGCGGTTTGAAGGGCAGTCCGAGCTGATTGAATTAAAACCAGGGGACCACATACATATCCCCGCCCATAAACGCCATCAGGTGGCTTGGACCAAGTTGGGAGAACCAAGCGTCTGGCTGGCGCTTCATTACCATGCTGACTAGTACCGTGTCAACTCTAAAACTGTAAGTAGAATGGCGAGGAGATTTTTTGCAAGACAAGGCGGAGGAATGAGACATACCGGCAGTATGCTGATTGACGACAACGCTGCATTGCGGAAAATCTACCGCCAGAATACCAGGATTAGGGTTGATACGGTACTAGCCAAACGAGCGTTCCGCTCTCCTTTATTGCTTGTGAGACGTTACTGGTAACGAAGCCATCAGAATCTGTTTTAATTCCTCCAGATTCGGTTGCCGGGCGGTAAAGGCCGTGTTAGGCGCCTTGCTGGCTAGAACCGCAAATCTTTCAAAATCCTCAGCAGTAAACACTTCATCACCAGCAAGCAGTTTGTTGAGCAGTTCGCCAAATTCGTCGATACTGCCAAGACCTAAAGCCTCTAAAACAGAGTTAACCTTTTCTGGAATGACTGGCGCATTGAATCGCAGATATTCTGCTAGCAGCAGCCCATTGGCCCGACCATGCGGGATGCCGCTGAAGTAGGTTAACGAGTAACCCAGCGCGTGTACTACCGTGGTCGCCGTCTGAGCTAGCACAATTCCAGCAACTAAGGACATCTGGAGCAGCGCTTCTCTATCGGGCAGTGTAAAAATTCCGTTCAGCAGAGCTTGCTTGACCGCGCCAAAACTCCGGATTGCCTCCAGCGCCATGCAGTCAGTAACTGGAGTTGAACGCAGGGACAGATAACCCTCAATCGCATGCGACAATGCGTCAACAGCCGAATTTACTGTTACAGACCGGGAAAGAGTTTGCGTATACCTCGCATCCAAAAACGCCACCTTGGGGAAAATGCTCGGATCTGAGAAACTGCGTTTTGTTTGCCGTTCAACATCAGTCAGAATCGAATATGGCGTAACCTCACTGCCAGTTCCCGCCGTCAGCGGCACAGCCAAGATCGGCAGCGGCTGAACCGCAAAGCCTCCGTCAAATAAGTTTCTAGCCGGCATGTCATTAACCGCTAGCACCGCAATCGCTTTGGCCGCATCAAGCGGGGAACCGCCCCCAATGGCGATGATCATATCAGGCTTAAACCGCCGTGCAACCAATCCGGCCGCTTCAACAGCTTCAATCGTCGGATTCTCCTCAATCTGTTCAAACAATTCATAGTCGATCTTTGCCTGTTCTAGGGTGCGAGTGAGATCAGCTAAAGCACCACTGAGACGGGCGGAATTCCGTCCAGTCACCACTAGCGCCTTTTTCCCCCACTGCAGAAATTCCTCTTTATTATCTTGGATGCAGTTGCTGCCAAAGTATAGCTTAGTCGGCATAAAAAAACGAAATTGCATGTATCTGTCCTCCTATATATCATCAAATTAGTCGTTGCTAAACAAATTTTACATCCGCGAAGCTACGTAGTAGCGCGCGGCGGTAGTTCACAGCCGGATACCCGAAAATGACTGTCAGGCCGACTTTATTCGCCGCAGGTATCCCGTATTTTTCTTTAAGTTGTCGGCTGTTTTTCAACAAGGGAGCAACACTGCCAATCATACAGCTGCCTAATCCCAGCGATTCTGCCGCTAGCACAGCATAGGTCGCAGCAATATCCGCATCGACTGGTTCGCCAAACGATGATGCATGAAATACCATCACCAGCGGAGCTTGGTAAAACAACCAATCTTCTCCTTGTTGATCTTTCTGGTCAAGTGTAGTAAATAACGCCGGAACGAAGGAAATAAATGAGCGATACACAGCCTTGCCCATAAAGATCCGCATCAGACCTCGCATAGGAGTTGAAAATAACCATTTGCTGCTGCGTACTTGAGCAATCAGATCGCCGGTAAACTGTTTAACTCTATCACGGCCTGCAAATACGCTAACGCTGACTTCTGACGGCGGGACACCTATAGGAGCGGTGACGGCAGCGGCAAGAATCTGTTCGATCACTTCGCTGCTAACTTCCTGATCGGTGAAATGACGGATACTGCGCCGTTTTTGCATCAGATGAAACAACTGATTATACTCAGCCGGATTGGCGTCCGGTAGTTGCACAACATCTTCCGACGACATACCGCGTCCTGTCACTGAGATACAATCCTGCGGGCAGACCGCCATACAGTGGCCGCAGCCGAAACAGCCAAAACCACGCGTTTGATCCACAGCCACCTGATCGTTTTCCCAATACAATGGCGCGCCCTTGCAAACAGACACGCACTGTTGACAACCGATACAGCGCGTATAGTCAATGCTAACCTCAGCTACTCCGTCAGCCCGACTGGATGTAATCGCCAACATCATCCACTCCAACGCTCAGAAATCGTTGCTACATTAATTCTATTGTCAAGTGACGTGTTCCTGCCAAGACCGGACAGAATTGCCTGCGCGATCAGGCTAGCAAGAGGCGGCCGCGACTGCGCAAGCAGTTGCGGCCGCCTCTTCTTAACCTACGATTCCCATTGCCACGCGCCGCTAAGCGTTTTTTTCGCAAACAGCTTATCAACAGCGGCAAAGTAGTCTTCTTTGGAAGAAAACTCAGGCTGATACTCAGCTACGGCTTTTCCCCCGCTTTAATTATTTGCTTGTTCGGCAACCCCGTCGACAATAACAAGTTCAGGGCGACTTGCTAGGTGGAAGGGATGCCCACTCCAGACGACAAGATCGGCGTCAAGCCCAGGAGCAATGCTGCCAAGCTGATTGCCCAGGCCAAGAATTTTGGCAGCTTCTGATGTAATCATTTTTAAACCCTGTTCTTCCGGGAGGCCATAACGAGTGGCAAGTCCCGCGTAAACAGGCAGGAAGCAACTAGGAATGACTGGATGATCGCTCATCATGGCGAAGCGGACCCCTTGCTGGTGGAGAATGGCAGGGGCAGCCATGCTCTTATCTTTTAGTTCTAACTTTGAACGGGTGGTTAGAGTGGGACCTAGAATGGCGGGAACATCTTCTCGCGCCAATACGTCAGCGACTAAGTAACTCTCTGTTGCATGCTCAATAATAATATCGACGCCAAACTCTTTGGCAATACGGATAGCGGTAACGATATCGTCAGCGCGATGGGCATGGGCCCGCAGCGGCATTTCTTTGCGCAGCACCCGGACAACAGCTTCTAGCCCAAGATTGAACTGAAAATCCTTCTTTCCCTGCTTTTTCATATATTGTTCAGCTTTGTAAAATGTCTCCCGAATAATGTTCGCAGTTGCCATCCGCGTAATTGGCGCCTTTTTTTGTTCAGCGCCAAAGCACCGCCTGGGGTTTTCACCGAAAGCGATTTTCAGACCGGCATGTTTGCGAATAATCATGTCATCAGCAGTTGTTTTTTTCTTGGTCTTGGCGATAACGCACTGACCGCCAATTGGATTGGCGCTTCCAGGCGCAATCATGACAGTCGTAATCCCGCCGTGATAGGCTTCGGCTAGACCGATGTCAGCTGGATTGATCGCATCAAGAGTGTGCATGCCTGGTGTGACTGGTTCACTTTTCTCATTAGCGTCCTCGCCAGCCCAAGCCATAGCCTCGCCGTAGACTCCCAAGTGGGTATGAGCGTCGATGATACCAGGTGTCACAATCTTTCCTGTGACATCAATAGTATGAAACCCATCAGGCACCTCAATGTTGCGTCCAACAGCCAGAATCTTGCCATCCTTAATGAGTACTTTCGCGTTGTCGATAGGTTCGCCACGCATCGTAAGAACTTTTCCGCCGATTAATGCAAACATTGAAAATCATCTCCTACCTAATTACGGTTATTGGCTACGCCGTACCAGATTATTGCTGAAATGACACGCTGCAAATCGGCCATCGCCTACAGGCAGCAATTCAGGCGTTTTCTGTGAGCAAATCTCCTGCCGGTAGAAACAGCGTCCATAGAAACGGCAGCCTTCCGGCGGATTAACCGGGCTAGGAATGTCCCCTTCCAGGATAATCCGCTCGCGCTTGACGTCAAGCTTAGCCAGCGGGATTGCCGATAATAGCGCCTGTGAGTAGGGATGAATCGGATTAATAAAGATAGACTTATAATCCGAAATCTCCACAATTTTACCTAAATACATAACAGCGATTCGGTCGCTGACGTGCTTAACAACGCTAAGGTTGTGAGAAATGAATAGATACGTCAGACCAAACTCTCGCTGCAGGTTTTTCAACAAATTAAGAATCTGCGCCTGAATACAGACGTCAAGAGCCGAAACTGGCTCATCAAGAACAATAAACTCCGGTTTTAGCGCTAGAGCTCTGGCGACACCAATCCGTTGACGGCGACCGCCGTCTAATTCGTGCGGATATGCAGTAATCAGCCGCTGAGCCAAGCCCACTGTGTCCATTAATTCTTTAATTCGCGCTTCGGTTTCCCTTTTCGTCTTAAATACGTTATTGACATAAAGCGGTTCGGCAATGAGTTCAAACACTGTCAGTCGCGGGTTCAACGAAGAATACGGGTCCTGAAAAACGATCTGCATCTTCCGCCGTGCTTGTTTCATCTCCTGGGAGGAATACTTGCAGACATCTTTGCCATTATACAGAATCTGACCGCTGTTGGCCTCTAGGAGACGAATTAAAACCCGTCCGGTTGTCGACTTTCCACAGCCGGATTCGCCAACAAGGCCTAGTGTCTCACCTTTATCGATATGAAAAGAGACATGATCAACGGCATGAAGTTGTCCTTTTTTCGTTGAAAAGTATTTAGTTAGATCCTTGGCTTCTAGCAGTCTTTCAGCCATGCGTTTTCCCCTCGCAATCCTTGTTTGTCCCAAACAGAATACAGGAAACGAAGTGTCCTGGTTCTGCTTCGATGCTCGCCGGACGCATCTTCGCGCACACCGGTTCAGCCTTCGGACACCGCGGATGGAACGGACAACCTGGGGGAAGGTCTGTGGGGTCTGGCATAAGACCTTTGATGACCTGCAGTTCTTCTTCGTCACTATCGATATCAGGCACAGAGTTAAACAGTCCGACTGTGTAGGGATGCAGCGGCTTTAAAAACAGGGAGCGCTTATCGGCGTATTCCACAACATTGCCTGCGTACATGATCGCGACTTTATCACAAATTTCTGCGACGATGCCGAGGTCATGAGTAATCATAATCATCGAGGTTTTGTATGTATCCTTCAAATCTTTCATCAAAGCCAGTACCTGCGCCTGAATGGTCACATCAAGCGCCGTCGTCGGTTCATCGGCAATCAGCAAACCTGGATTGCAGGCTAGTGCGATGGCGATGACCACTCGCTGCTTCATACCACCGCTAAACTGATGGGGAAAGTCAGGTGAACGCGTTGCCTGGATGCCGACCGTCTCCAGCATCTCTTCCGCTTTTTTCGCCGCTTCCGCTTTCGTTATATTGTTGTGGAGGCGGATCATCTCCGCGATTTGCTCGCCAACCGGCAATACAGGATTTAAGGAAGTCATTGGGTCCTGAAAGATCATCGCGATTTTGTTGCCGCGAATATCTCGCATTTCCTTTTCGCCTTTTTCCAGTAAATCCTCCCCGTTTAAAAGAATTTTCCCTTTGATAATCTTTCCAGGCGGATTGGGTATAAGCTGCATGATACCAAGAGCGGTCGTTGTCTTTCCAGCGCCTGTCTCGCCAACAAATCCCAAAGTTTCCCCATGACCAAGGCTGAGGTTCAAATCTTCCACAGCGCGAACAGTGCCTTCGTGCGTCACATAGTGAATAGTTAGATCTTTAATTTCTAAGAGCGGCGTCTCATTCAATGTTTTCACCTCTCCTGTTCTATCAGTTTTTCAGCCGGGGATCGAGTGCGTCCCGCAAGCCGTCGCCGAGAAGATTCAAGCCAAAGATAGTAATCATAATCGCTAAACCAGGAAACATTGTCATAAACCAATAGTTGCGGATATAACCTCTGCCGCCAGACAGCATAGCGCCCCACTCTGGCGTTGGCGGCTGTATGCCAAGACCGATGAAACTAAGGCCGGCAGCGGTTAAAATAGCAGTGGCAATACCCAGCGTAGACTGAACAATTAATGGAGCCAAAACATTGGGAATAATATGCTTGAAGATGATGCGAAAGTCGCTAGACCCGACTGCCCTCGCCGCCTCAACGAATTCCTGCCCCCGAATCGACAAAACAGAGGCCTGTACGATACGGGCGTACTGCGGGATGGAAGAGATGCCGACCGCAATCATCAAATTAACAAGACCAGGGCCAAGCGCTGCGACAATCGAGATGGCTAATAATATGCCAGGAATAGAGAGCAATATGTCCATAGCACGCATAATCAAGTGATCAACTTTGCCACCATAATAACCTGCCAACGCGCCAAGGATTCCTCCTGACACCAGCGAAATACCCACAGCAATGAAGCCAACCTGCAGCGAAATACGTGAGCCGTAGACAACTCGACTGAAAATGTCGCGACCAAATTCGTCGGTGCCAAAGGGATGCTTCAAGCTGGGAGAGAGAAAATTCTCTTTTAGATTCTGCTGATCATATGAATACGGAGCAATGATGTCGGCGAAAAGTGCAGTCAAGATCAAGGCAACTATGATAACAAGACCAGCGACCGCTAGTTTGCTTCGCTTTATACGACGCCATAGCTCATACAATGCGCTCTTCTTCTTTTTCGGCACAGCAATTACTTCAATGATTTCGAGTTGTTCCATTCGTTACACTCCTTCTTGCGCCGTCTATTTATATTGAGACCGGATCCGCGGATCAACATATGCATAAAGCAGATCAACCAGCAGATTAATCAGACTAAACGAGAGAGCAATGAACAACACGCCGCCTTGAACAACCGGGAAATCGCGCATTTTTATCGAATCAACCATAAGTCGTCCTACACCTGGAATGGAGAAGATTGACTCAGTCAAAACTGCGCCACCTAATAAGTGACCAAACTGCAGACCGACAACCGCGATAATCGGAATCAGCGCATTTCCGAGAGCATGCTTTAGGACAACCACCGACTCGTTTTGCCCCTTAGCCCGCGCGGTGCGGATATAATCCTGTCTGATAACTTCCAGCATGCTTGAGCGTGTCATCCGGGTAACAATAGCTGCCGTCATGGCGCCAAGCGCTAATGCTGGCATGATCATGTGTTTGACGCTAGTAAAGCCAGAAGCTGGCAGCCAGCCCAGTTTAACGGTGAACAAAATAATAAGTAATAGACCAAGCCAAAAAACTGGCATGGAGACACCGAGTAGCGCAATCAACATCGACACTGTATCAAAAATGGAATATTGCTTAATGGCGGAAATAATACCAACCGGAATGCCGATGAGGATAGCGACCAGCATCGCCGCAATCGCCAATTGAAACGTGGCTGGAAACACGCCCATAATTTCTTGCATGACAGGTCGATTGGTTACATAGGATCTTCCTATGTCTTGGTGTAGTAGGGCTTTCTTGACATATGTCGCGTATTGAACGAGATAAGGCTGATCAAGCCCCATTTCCTGCCGCAGCGCCTGTATGGTATCGGCAGACGCCTGCTCACCCAGGATTAGCTTAGCCGGGTCGCCGGGGGTAATGTACATTAAGGTGAAGACAATAAAGGTCACGCCGAACAGCACCGGGATCAAGAACAGCACCCTGCGGAGTACATATTTGATCATAGAAAAGGCCTCCTTTTCGGTACTGGCTGTCGATATACCCCCATTGCATTTTCGGCCCTGCGGTCCTCTTTGAAAGGTCCGCAGGGCCGCCTAGCATTAGGGATAAAACAGCCGTGTAAGAGATTATGCTTCTTTTTTTGTTACAGCTTATTGCCCTTCGAACTTAATGTTATAAAGCGCGTGGTAACCAAGAGGACTAGGTTGGAAGCCGCCTATGTTCTTGCGAACGGCGACAACTTGCTCTTGATTGTTCAGGAATACCCAGGGAGCATCCGCCTTAATAGTATCTTGCAAGTCAAAATAGATTTTTTTGCGAGCATCTGAATCTTCCATCTGACGGCCTTTCATCAGTAGTTCATCCACTTTGTTGTTCGTGTAGAAAGCACGGTTGCCACCTGCACCATGTTTGGAGGAATGGAATTGTGCAAACAAGGAGATATCGGGGTCATTACCTGAAGCAGTCCAGCCGATGATGAACATATCTTGCTCACCTCTGGCAGTACCTTCTAGATACGCGCCCCACTCAACAACTTTAATCTCAGCGGTAATGCCGACTTGTTTTAGTTGGTTTTGCATAATGGTCGCCATGTCGATACGCTCTCTGCGATCATTTGTCCAAATCGATGTTTTAAATCCATCTGGCAGGCCTGCTTCTTTCAGTAATTGCTTTGCTTTTTCTACATTGTACTCGTGTGGCTTCAATGCGGAATTATGGTACTTGATATTGGGCGGTACGGGGCCAGCCGCTGCCTTGCCAATGCCTCTCCAAACGGAGTCGACAACAGTTGGAGTATCAATGGCATAGCTAATTGCTTGGCGGACCCGAACATCATCAAACGGTTTCTTCTGCGTGTTCATACCCATGAAGGAAGTGCCATTATCCAGAACCCGCAAGACTTTAACGTCTTTGTTTTCCTGAAGGCGTTTCAGGTCATTTGTTGAGACTTCATAGCAGACATCGATGCCACCGCTTTCAAGCTCGATGGCCCGGTTAGTGACTTCTGGAATTGGGCGAATGACTAGGTTCTTGTAGGCGGCTTTTTGGCCAGAGAATTCATCATAACGGGTGAGTTCAATGCGGTCACCTTTGGTCCATTTTACAAATTTGAACGGACCGGTACCGACTGGGCTTTGGCCATAGTCTTTACCAGCAGCCTTAACCGCTTTTTCATTGACAATGCTGCCGCCTGTATGAGTTAGTGAAGTAGCAACAAACGGCGGGAATACATATTTGAGTTTCATCTGGATGGTATAGTCATCAACAACTTTGAGGCTAGTGACATCGAGTGCTTCAAATAGGTGACCTACAGCAGCACCAAGCGGAGACGCTGCTCTTTCCAGCGTAAACTTAACGTCACTGGCTTTTAATTCCTCGCCGTTGTGGAATTTCACGCCTTTTCTGATCTTAAATTCATAGGTGACATCGTCAATCTTTTTATATGATTCTGCCAACTGTGGAACAATTTCTCCCTTTTCGTTTACTTGTACTAGATTTTGATAAATCTGCAACATAACGTTAGACGAGGCGACATCATTCGTGCCGATTGGATCAAGTGTCTTAGCATCATAACCTGTTCCTACAATTACGGTGTCTTTTGCCTTAGCGGCAGGCTTTTCTCCTCCGCCGCAGCCAGCGAAAAGCGAAACGGAAACAACAAGACTGAGAATGACTGCTAGAACGGCCACACCTTTATGTTTATTGAACATTTTGACACACCTTTCAATTCAGAATATTTATATTACAACAATAGGATATTCCATCCAAGGCTGTCAAGCCCTGCATTCCCTGGTATTCTTAATACTTTGCCGAAAAACAGGCTATAAGAGTGTAGGTGCAAGTTTTTTCGTTCAATACATTCAAGAGAAGCAATTCTTATAAAACATTTTTCATGACCAGTTTTGCAATCTCCAGCACCATTAAACACGACTTCTCAAACGAACCGGTGGGTAAAAATTCACAGTTAGAATGGAAGTTGTGAGCGCCTGTAAAAAAATTTGGCGTGGGTATTCCTCTTGCTGATAAGGCTGAGCCATCAGTGCCGCCGCGCATCGGAATTGTTTTGGGCGTAACTTGCAGGTTTTCCATCGCCTTATAGATGTATTCAATGCAAGGTTTACTGTCTTCTGTCAGCGAATCGGCAATATTGCCATATCTATCGATGATCTCGTAAGAAATCTGTGCTTTAGGATAGCGGGCGCCCATAAGCTTCATCAGATCAGCGATGTACGCTTTCCTAGCTTCATACATCTTTTTGTCAAAATCCCGGATATTGATGCCCACTTCAGCCGAGCTTTGAGAGCCTGTTATTCTCTGCACCCAGAAATATCCTTCTTTACCATCCGTGTGTTCAGGGGTATCTTTGCGATCAAAATGATTAATGATGTCATTGGCAATCAGGATCGGATTGACCAGGACACCCTTCGCCGACATGGGGTGAGCGGTGACACCTTTGATTTGTATAGCCACACTGCCTGCGTTAAAGGTTTCGTATACGACTTCACCAATCTCGCATGAATCGATCGTGTAAGCGAAGGCGACAGGGAAGTCAGCGAGGTTCATCGCCTTAGCGCCGAACAGTCCAACTTCTTCGTCGGGAACAAAGGCTACATAGATATCCCCATGATAGAGGGTAGCGTTAGTTGTAAACGTTTCAAGCGCCACCATGATAGAGGCAATCGCGGCTTTATTGTCCGCGCCTAGGACGCTCGTGCCATCTGTGACAATAATGTCTTGCCCTATGTATTTTAATAGTTCAGGATGTTCAGACACCCGCATCCAAATGTCTTGCTCCTTATTAAGCAAGATATCTTCCCCGTCGTAGCTTTTTACCACCCGGGGCTTAACGACTGGACTTATGCTGATATCTACAGTATCAAGATGGGCCAGAAAACCAATCGGTGGCACATGTCCAGAAAAATTGGTCGGCAAATTAGCAGTCAGTTTACCTGTAACAATTGCTTGTTCTGTTAGTTTGACATCAACCAGGCCCAATTGGAGCAGTTCCTCTTTAAGAATTTTTGCTAGCTCCATTTGTCCGGGTGTGCTAGGAATCGTGGCCACTCCCGCCTTGCTTTGGCTTTCTACTGCCGTATATCGGAAAAACCTGTCAATCAACTTTGTCTTCATGTCCGAATACAACATTCTTTTCATCCCCTCTTCTAATCAGTATTCATCCTTTGTCTACTCTATACTGTAATTTCGGGCCAATAAAAAAAAATCCTGCCAAATTTTTCTACAGAAAAACCAGGCAAGACTATAATCGACAATTAAAAGACACCGCCTTAAAAGGGGTGTCTCTTGTTGCTCACTTATACACTTTGATCCGTTCTTCTAACGGTTGAAACTCCTTAGCTCCAGGCTCGGCAGTTGGTTTGCCAAACGGCATTTGCGCGATCAGTTTCCAGTTTGTCGGCACATTCCACTTGGCTCTTACTGCCTCATCGACAAGGGGAGCGTAGTGCTGCAGCGAGGCTCCAAACCCTTCCATTTCCAGCGCCGTCCAGATCACGAACTGATGCATACCTGAAGAATGATGCGACCAGAGCGGAAAATTATCTTTATAGAGCGGGAACTGATTTTGCAGTCCTTCAACAACAGACATATCCTCGAAGAACAAGATTGTACCATAGCCACTGGCAAAGGAGTTAATTTTCTCGTCAGTTGGCGCGAAATTCTCCGCTGGGACGACCTTTCTCAGTTCATTTTTCGTAAGTTCCCAAAAAGCATCATGCTGAGCGCCTAATAGAACAAGCACTCTAGCGCTTTGGGAATTAAACGGAGAGGGAGTATGTTTGACCGCATCTCGAACAATTTCTTGAATGCGTTCATCTGATACCACAAAGTCTTTACTGATTCCATAGTAGCTTCTTCTGTCTTTTACAGCTGTCATAAATTGCTTTTCCATACTTAAATCCTCCTTGAATATTGTCACATTCCCTGCCCTTAGCCTATCACTACAGGGCTATTATTATCCGAAAAACTATCAATATCAATAATAGTTATCTCTTACTACTATTTATATTTTATCCTCATCTCCATAATTTGTCAAGTATCTTAAAAGATTTTTTCCAAGAACTTCATTCTGTTTTGGCAATAGCTTAACGCGAAGTGGCGACACGGCCTTGCACGCAGACCATATGCCGCCGCTAATGATTAGCAGCCACCAGTACCTACCTTCCAAAGAGTTAGGTTTACAATAAAAAACGCTTCGCTGTCCGGCCAGGAAAGTCCTGTAGTCACAGCTATATTACGACAAATATCGACTGCAAACGAGTTTATCTTACAGATTGGCCTATTCCTTATTCCTACTTTTTATATTATCATAAGTAAGTAATGCAAATTTCAGAATATGGAGGCCAGTCAATGATAGCAAAAGAAGTTATCCAAAAAATCCGTGATGTCGTTGGACAAGCACATGCGTTAGATTCAGACCTGGATCGCTTTGGTTATTCATACGACGCATCGTTTGTACCCCTGTTTCCACCAAGTCTGCCTGACCTGGTCGTAAGGCCACGTACAACGGAAGAAGTAGCCGCCGTTATGAAAATTGCCAATGAACATGGTATTCCGGTCACAGCCCGAGGAGCTGGTAGCGGCCGCACCGGCGGCTCGATTCCCCTACAAGATGGCATTTCCCTATGCTTGGATCGAATGAAGACCATCATTGAGCTCGATGAGAAAAACATGATGATTACGGTTGAGGCAGGCGTCCGCACCGGTGACATCTATAACGTTTGCGCACAAAAAGGCCTGTTTTACCCACCAGATCCGGCTAGCTTCAAATACTCGACGATTGGCGGCAATATTGCCGAAAACGCTGGCGGCATGCGCGCTGTTAAATATGGCGTCACCCACAACTTTGTCATGGGCTTGGAAGTTGTACTTGCCGACGGTACAGTAATCAACACCGGCGGTAAATCTATAAAGAATGTAACCGGTTATAACCTGACTCAACTGATGGTTGGCTCTGAAGGCACGTTGGGAATTGTGACCAAAGCGATTCTGCGTCTGATCCCCATGCCTAAGTATCGCAATACACTGCTATTAATGTTCTCTACCCTTGACGGCGCTTGTGGCACAATTCACCAGATGCTGCAATCCGGCATTGTCCCCGCATCAGCCGAATTAATGGACAGAACCTGCCTTAATGCGATTGCCAAGAACCGTAAATTCGAATTCCCGGACACAGCCCAAGCCTGCATTATCACCGAGGTAGACGGTGCAGAAGAATATGAAATCAAAAAACAAGGCGAACAAATCGAGACCATCGCCCAGGCTAACGGAGTGGTCGAATTACGTGTTGCCAAAACTGCTCAGGAAGCGGACGACCTCTGGGCTATCCGCCGCGCACTGAGTCCTGCCGTCGGCGCACTGGCACCTGACCGGGTCAGTGAGGATATTTCTGTTCCACGTAATGAATTTCCCGAGATCGTTCGCCGCATCCGCAAAATTGTTGATAAATATAATCTTGACTTTGCCGTATATGGACATGCCGGCGACGGAAACCTTCACCCTTCGATTCTCTGCGATATGTCAGATCCGGAGCAAGCGCCGCGAGTACACAAAGCGGTTGAAGAGATGTTTGCCGCCACGCTCGAACTCGGTGGGACTTTATCCGGCGAACATGGTATCGGCATAACCAAACAGCATTATCTTAAAGATGCCTTGGGCGAAGCTGGCGTTGTTGTGCTAAAATCCATTAAAAAAGCTCTTGATCCAAAAGGCATATTAAATCCAGGCAAAATGTGGTTAGAGGAGGAAACCGTTCATGACTGATACCACTAAACAGCGCTTACAAGACATCCATGAAATTGCCAGTAAATGTGATCGTTGCGGTTCCTGTTTGCTCGTTTGTCCTGTATATAGTGTAAATAGTAAAGAAGCTTGCGGCGCCCGCGGCATGGTGAATGCTGCCCGAGCCCTGACTAAAGGCGGCATCGCTCCCGAGTCTGAGATTTTGGAATCAGTCGATTACTGCCTGCTGTGCGGCGCCTGTATTGATGTCTGCGCCAGCAAAGTTAAAGTACCTGAGGTTATGCTCAAGGTCAGACAACATCTTGCCCATCTATCGGAAAAACCATTTGGCTTTACTGAGCCTGAAGCTAAACAGTTCGAACAGGCTTTTGCGAACTTATGCGAACGCAACGCCGCCCTGGAACAACCTTCTGTGGCTAGCGACCGCAAAGTCGCCTATTTCTTTGGTTGCCAGGCTCGGTTGGGATCAATCGACACGACTGTCGCTACGCTTAAAACGCTTCATTCTGTTGCTGATGTAGAATTAGTAAACAATGAATGCTGCGGCTTACCGGCTCTCACTCGCGGCCATGTCGACGAATTCGTCGAAGCCCTCAAACAAAATATCCAGCTCTATGAGTCTGCTGAGACGATCGTTTCTGACTGTGCCTGTTGCAGCGACACATTGAAAAAAGCGGCTTCCTACTTGTCTGATGACCCCGAATGGAACGAACGGGCTCAAGCCTTCAGCAAGAAGGTTGTTTCACTATCCGAGTATTTGGCGAAAACGGGCTATGTGCCGCAAGCGCAAACTGAAAAAATCACCTACCATGACCCTTGTCACTTAGGCAGACTGCAAGGGGTAAAAAAGGCGCCGCGCGACCTACTAAAAGCCACCGGTAATTATGTTGAACTGCCAAGTGCTGATGCTTGCTGCGGCGGCCCTTGCTTCTTCCCGACCGACTATCCGGAAGCGTCTGAAGCGCTATTGGAGAAAAAGCGGGCCAATATTGAAAAGAGCGGTGCTGCTGTAGTCGCAACCGAATGCTACAACTGCCTGGCACAACTCAAAAAAGCCGCCGAAAAAAGCGGCGGCAAGTTTAAGGCTGTGCATATTAGCGAAGTCATTTAGATAGTTTTAAGAAAAACGAGAAACGACGCAGAGTACGCAGAGTACACTGAGGGCACACAGAGGGTACGAGTAATCTCGGAAATAAGAAGACTGCTTCGCTACATTCGTAATGACAAATCATGTCACTGCGAGGAACGAAGCAGTCTTCTCTTTCCTATAATAACCGTAGCCCTCCGCGACCCTCTGCGGTCTCAGCGTACTCTGCGGTTAACGTTCTCCGTATTCTCTGCGGTAAGACGCAACTTGTTTCGTTAGTTACTAACACGCGACAGGAATGCTTTCGTCCGCGGATCGTTAGGATGATTGAAGATGACATCAGGCGTACTATCTTCTACAATAACACCATCTTCAACATAAATGATTCTCGAGGCAACTTCGCGGGCAAAGGCAATTTCATGAGTGACGATCAGCATGGTTAAGCCTTCTTTAGCCAGCTCACGCATAACGGCTAATACTTCACCAACCATTTGCGTATCTAGCGCTGACGTCGGTTCATCCATGAGCAGGACTTGTGGCTGGATAGCAAGGGCGCGGGCAATGGCGACTCTTTGCTTTTGACCGCCTGACAACTGATGCGGCTTAGCATTGATATATGCTGCCATACCGACCTTTTCCAAAAATTTAATAGCAGTTTGTTTAGCCGTTTGCTTATCCTGCTTTAATACCTTAACTAAGCCTACCATGCAGTTTTCAAGTACAGTCAAATTATTAAACAGATTAAACTGTTGAAACACCATGCCCACTTTTGTTCGATATAACGTCAGTCTGTCATATTCTTCCACGATATTTCGCTCATCGTGAATAATCTCGCCTGAAGTTGGTGTTTCAAGCAAGTTAATACACCGGAGCAGGGTGGATTTTCCAGACCCGGACGCCCCAATAATACAAATAACATCACCATGAGAAACATCAAAGCTGATACTTTTGAGAATCTCACGATTACCAAAGCATTTAACCAAATTTCTTATTTTTAGTATTGGCTGTTGTTTTACTGCATTATTTATTTTTTCCATCAGATTACTTATCGCCTTTCTTGGGAGTAAACGGTCCGCATGGATCGGCTAACGGATCATAAGGAACTAAAGAGTAGTTGTCAGGGCCGTCCATTCTCTTTTCTATCCATAACAAAAAGCGGGATACAGCAAAGGTCATAACAAAGTAAATTACACACGTAATAAAGAAAACTTCAAAATAGCGATAATAGGCACCTGCGGCTGATTTCGACAAGAAGTATAGCTCGGTTACGGAGATTACATTTAAGACTGATGTATCCTTAATATTGATAATCAAATTATTACCGATTTGCGGCATGATATTCCGTAATGCTTGCGGCAGAATGATAGTGGACATCAACTGAAAATGATTCATACCGATAGCTTTAGCAGCCTCTGTCTGGCCGATATCAATAGAAATGATGCCACCACGTACGGTTTCAGCCATATAGGCGCCGGTATTGACAGACACAACCAAAAATCCTGCAAACAATGGCGACATGTCAATATTGTAAAGTTGCATAGAACCATAGTACACAACCATCGCTTGCACAATCATCGGCGTACCGCGGAATATCTCCACATATGCCGCTAAAATCGTTCTTACACACTGGTAAAAGCCCCGTTTGAGCATACCGTCTTTAGGATTAATCGGGATAGTCTGAACAATACCGACTAATAAGCCGATCAGGCAGCCAATAAAAGTACCTGCTACGGCCAAGAACAACGTGACAACAGCGCCTTTTACAAATAAGAAACCATATTGTTGGAGAAGAAAATACACCCACTCAAAGAACGTTGCCGGCATAGAACTTGTCATATCTTTTCCACCTTGTTATAAATAAGGATGGCTGGCGCCATCCCTAATACTGATTATTTTTTTGCTAATGGCTGGCTTTTAATCGCTTCTTCCATCAGTTTATTGCGATCCGCTTCTGTCAGTCCGGCAAGAGCTTTATTAATTTTCGTTAGCAGATCATTGCTTTTCCCTTTAGCAACCGCAATACCCATTTCCACTTCTTCTTTTGATGCCTTAAAGCCTTGTCCATCTTTGAAATCCAGCATCACTAACCCGGGGTTCGCATATACTGCAGCCATGGCTGTTGGCTTATCGGTAGCCACTACTTCTACCTTACCGGAAGTTAGCGCAACAATCATACCAGGAACATTGTCAATAGCTGGTTGAATTTTCGCATCAGGAATTTGTTTGAGCAAGTCATACCAAACTGTATTGAGTTGTGATGTGGCAACAGAGCCTTTTAGGCCATTCAGATCTTTAGCCGCGGCAAAAGGACTGTCTTTTTTCGTCAGCGCAACGATATCGGCATTGTAATAAACAGAAGAGAAATCAACTGTTTCTTTACGCTTACTGGTGATACTCATGCCAGCGATAGCGGCGTCGATCTTGCCGGCATTTACGGCTGGCGCCAAGCCATCCCATTCAATCTTGTGGATTTCCAGTTCATAGCCCATCGATTCGGCAATCTTTTTAGCAATCATTACATCATAGCCCAAGGCGTATTCTTGACTGCCTTTAATTTTCACTGCTCCATTATCAGCAGTAGTCTGGGTCCAGTTAAAAGGCGCATAACCACATTCCATACCAACTCGAAACACCTTTTTATCTGCTTCTTTTTTGTCACCAGAGCACCCAGTTAGTATAACGCCAAAAATAGCTACACAAAGCAACGCAATAAGCATAGTTTTGTAATTCTTCATCATCTCTCAACCTTTCGTCTGCTTTTTTGCTAAAATTCAACACAAATGTGTAATACACTTAATTGTAGCAACGCCTATGAATAAATGTCAAGCTGTATACATTATATCTACACCGATTAGGCTGTCTGTTCATTTCGTAATCGCAAAGAATACTTTTCTCTTCATTAGGGAAATTTTCATCACGCCTTGCATAGACCAACAACAACCCTAAAGAAGACCTCAGCCCTGCTCAATTCGGGGTTGAGGCCTTCATCTTTTTTGCAATTTTATAGAATACTTAAATCCTCACCATTTAGAATCTTCTTCATGTTTTTCATTGGACACATCTTGCCGCACATTGTGCAGGTATCCTCACACTCAGGAGCCGATTCCGCGCGGTATCTTCTTGCCTTTTCCGGATCTATAGCAAGTTCAAGCATTCTCGGGAAGTTTACATCAGCTCGGGCTGCGCTCATTTGGTTATCCCAATCACGTGCGCCCGGGATGCCTTTGGCGATGTCAGCGGCGTGCGCGGCTATGCGAGCAGCGATGATCCCTTCCTTCATATCATCAAGGTTCGGCAAGCGAAGATGTTCAGCCGGAGTAACGAAACAAAGGAAGTCAGCGCCATTTGCAGCGGCAACAGCGCCGCCGATAGCGCTGGTTATGTGGTCATAACCGGGGGCGATATCAGTGACGAGCGGCCCTAGTACATAGAAAGGCGCACCGTGGCACAGTTTTTTCTCAAGCAGCATATTGGCGGCGATCTCATTCAGCGCCATGTGTCCCGGCCCTTCAATCATGACCTGCACGTTTCTGGCCCAAGCTCGTTTTGTCAGTTCCCCCAAAGTGATCAGTTCTTCAATCTGCGCCGGGTCAGTAGAATCGTTTATCGAACCCGGGCGACAGGCGTCACCGAGACTAATAGTTACATCATACTTCTCGCAGATATCCAACAACCGGTCATAATACTCATAAAACGGATTTTCCCGGTCATTTAGCTCCATCCAGGCGAAAAGTAATGAACCGCCGCGCGATACAATGTTTGTCAAACGCTTGTTTTCTTTCACTCGTTTCGCGGTTGCCCGATTCATTCCACAATGAACAGTGATGAAGTCTACACCATCACTAGCATGACGTTCCACGACCGAGAAAAACTCATCGACGGAGATTTCTTTTAAGTCTTTATCCAGCATCCCTACTGCGTCATACATCGGCACAGTGCCAATCATGACAGGCGACATAGCAAGCAGCGCCGTGCGGAATTCCTGGGTCTTGCCGTAACAGCTCAAATCCATGATCGCTTCAGCTTTTAAGTCAATCGCCCATTTTGCCTTTTCCACTTCTAAATTAATGTCATTGCAGTCCTTAGAGACTCCCAGATTGACGTTGATTTTTGTCCGCAGACCTTGGCCGACTCCTTCTGGACTAAGACGGGTGTGGTTTTTGTTCGCCGGAATAACCACTTTGCCTTCAGCAATTAACTGACGGAGGTTTTCCACAGTCATTTTCTCTTTGCTGGCGACAATTTGCATTTGCTCAGTGATGATTCCTTTTCTGGCTGCGTCCATTTGTGTAGTATAGGTCATTATTTACACCATCCTTTATAATAATTAACTGTTGGCGCGGTCTTAGGAAGACGGAGCACGTTAACCACAGAGTACGCAGAGCACACAGAGGGCCCCGCAGAGGGCTACGGTTTCTTACTCATAGATCCAAAACCCTCAGTGCACTCGACGCACCCTCTGTGAACTCTAAGCAAACGTAACCGCTTTCTTCCGTCGCACTTTACTTTGCTGGCAGTAAAAAAGGCTTGCCAACGTACGGCAAGCCTTTCATTCTGCTTTCCTACGGTGGTACTAACCACATCAGGTTTAAGGGTTGGAGCAAGCTCCTCTCAGCATTAGTACCTATCCCACCTAAAACTTAAGCGCGATAAAATACTAGGCACCCCTAGCGATTGATTCAATTTGGTTTCATTGTACTGCATTTTCTTTAGCTTGTATAGTAAATCATCTTCGTTAGCCCATAACCTGTATCGCATTCTCCTTTACTGCGGACACAAGTACTACGATGTGTTTCTGTTTTTCGCGTCAGACAAATTGACGAAGCTAACCGGCCTATCAAAAGGCGGTTTCAGCCAGCCCGTTCCTTCGCGCAGCGCCTTTCGCGTTTTCGCGGCCAATTTTTCTCGTCGCTATCTAACTTTCCCTGTCAAAGAAAAACACCTTTATGTATCTTCGTTTACTCTGCGGGATCTTGTACTTCACTATCATCCATTCCGGCTGACCTTGGCGATAGATAGCGTGGTTTGCAGTTCATCGCCAACATTGCGGCAGTACGTTTCTTTGATATTCAAGACGAACACAAGCCCAACTGCCAGTACCGCAGCACACAGTAAAAACGCCTGATGATAGGCAATAGCTGGATAAATCTTTACACCGTGTTCGATTGCTCCCTGCCAATATTGATCAAGTATCCAACCAAACAAGGGTTGTAAAAATGCGGCGCCAACAAACGCGCCTGAATTAGCAACACCTGCGGCCATGCCGGTGATATGTGACGAATTAACCTCTTTGACGCAAGCGACTGTAAGGGTAATCCCTGATACCCCGAGACCAATGGCTAAACAAATCGGATATAACACCCACTCAGGCGGTTTGGCCTGATTCCAGAAAGTCAGCAGTAGCCAAATGGCCAAGAAGAAAGCCGTTGCCCCAACGTACGGCAACCGTCTGAATCCAAACCGATCTGAAAAAAATCCGAATAGCGGCCCGCCCAGCATATTGCCGGTTACCATCAGTAACAAATGATTGGACGCATCGAACCTCGACATGCCGTAAACCTGCATAAAGTAGGAAACTCCCCATAGGCCCACGACAGTCATATATACACCATATATCAACGAAGAGGCAAAAAACGGCGTCCAAGTATGGCGATTGCCCAGCACCTGCTTGAGGCTGCCGCCGATGCTGGGTTTGGCAACCGCCGGACTATGCATACAACCTTCCCGTCCCTCGATTGCCGCTATGCTTGGTAAACCAATGTCAGTCGGCCGGTTGCGAATGAGAAGCCAACACAATAGCGCCATCAAAAGTGAAAATACCGCTATCATATAAAAAGATGACCGCCAGCCAAGAGCTTCCACAACAACGGCCAGCGGCGTTGCAGCCGCCAACGATCCGGCATTACCGACCAGTACGATCAAGCCGGACATTGTACCGAATTCCCTGGCTCTAAACCATTCGGCGTGTATCTTCACAATATTGACATAGATTAAGCTAACTCCTAAACTGGCCAGAAATCGACCGAGATATAGACCGCTGAGCGTATCTGTCCAACCGAAAAGCAAAGCGCCGACAGCAGACACGAGCATAGCGATGCTGATCGTCAGCCGCGGTCCAAAATAGTCGGCAAGAATTCCAGCCGGGACTTGCGCCAAAGCGTAGGTATAAAAATAAATAGAAGCTAATATTCCCAGATCAGATGCCCGCTCAATGGCAAAATCCCGCATTAAATTGTCTGCGACAACCCCTGTTCCGACACGATGGAAATAGACAACCCAGCAACTAAGCGCAGCAGGAACCCACACCAGCCAGCGTCGGCGCAGCATCTGTTGTTCGCCGGAAATATTTGTAGCCATCATTGTACCCCATTGTCGTTCCCTATTCCCTGATGAGGTTCGTAGTTCAGCGGCTAAATACCTGCTTTTAAAAAAGAAACACCACCGCAAAAGGTGGTGTTTCAGTCGTGTTACGGCTTAACCGTTGCCTTATACATTTGCTTGCCGTCTTTTACTTCGATAATCACTGCGCTCTTGACTGCGTCATGAGTCGCGTTCAAAGTCGTTGCACCGGTTACTGCCGGAAAATCTTTGGTTGCGGCCAGTGCTGCGCGAATTTTGGCGGGTTCGGTACTATTAGCGCGTTTGATCGCGTCTAGCATCACATTAGCAGCGTCATAGGCCAACACGGCGATCGCATCTGGTGTTTGACCGTATTCTTTCTTGTAGGCTTCAACAAAGGTTTTCGACGCCGGGCTGGTATCCTCAACTGAATAATGGTTGGTGAAGTAGGTGTTATTCAGTGCAGCCGGGCTACCGATTTCCACCAGTTTCGGCGAATCCCAGCCGTCTCCGCCGACAATTGGGACTGTGATTCCCAGTTCACGGGCTTGTTTAACGATTTTACCAACTTCTTCATAATAGCCTGGTACATAGAGAACTTGCGGATTCAGCGCTTTCACTTTGGTCAGGATGGTTTTAAAGTCTTGGTCTTTTTGTAAATAGGATTCTTCGGCAACGATGCTGCCGCCGCCTTTAGTGAACGCTTCTTTGAAAAATGCGGACAGACCTTTACTATAATCGCTACTGCTATCAATCAGGATCGCTGCTTGCTTTTGTTTTAGCGTATTAAGTACAAAATTCGCGCCAACAGTTCCTTGGAACGGGTCAATGAAGCAAACGCGGAAGGTGTAGTCTTTGACTTTGCCGGTTTTTTCGTCAACTGTAACTTTAGGATTGGTGGCGCCAACCGATAGCAGCGGTATTTTGTTGGATTCAGCCACACTAGATGCCGCAATCGCGTTTGAGCTGGTGAAAAGTCCGGTTACAGCCACTACCTTATCTTGAGTGACCAACTTGGTCATGGCGTTGACAGATTCGGAGGGTTCGCTTTTATTATCAGCAATAACGGCAACAATCTGCTTGCCAAGTACGCCGCCTTTGGCGTTGGCTTCTTTGAACGCCAGCTTGGCGCCATTGGCTGATGATGCCCCATAGGTTGCGCTTCCGCCAGTCATTTCATTTAACACACCGATTTTGATTTCTTTGGAAACCGAATCGCCGCAACCGGACAAGAAAACCGTGAATAGTAGGATTGATATGACTGCTGCTGTTAGAAATGCTGATTTTTTCATTAGAAAACTCCTCTCTTTATTAGGAAATTTGCCGCAACCTCTGCGGGCCCTCAAGAGGCAGGCACAGGAGCCTGCCCTTCCGTGTGATTTGGCTTTAAAAACAGAAAAAGCCAAACCGCACGATTTGACTCTTGAGAGTGACAATTGTGAAGCGATGCGGAACATCCCGCATAGCAACGATTGCTCTGTCCTTTTGCCTGAGAGTTTCATCAGCAGCCTTCGCCGCCGACTTGCCCCTTCGGCGCCCTAGCAAGTACAGTCACTTTCTAGGGGCTCTCCAGAGTTCCATCCATCTACGGTTCAGTAGGGTTGAGGCCACTCTCCCGCAGACTTCTCATGGACACAAGTATTTAATTTTTAATAATCGATGTTACAATTATAGCACCAGGAAGAACTTTGTCAAGCATTAACGTAGCAAAAAAATCCCTGGCAATCATAATAATGATAAAAATAAACTCCTGCTAAGATTTAGTCACCATAGCAGGAGTTTATTTTTTACGGTTTAACTGTCGCCTTATACATTTGTTTGCCGTCCTTCATTTCGATGATTACCGCGCTCTTAACTGCGTCATGTGATGCGTTTAAGGTGGTCGATCCTGTGACTGCCGCGATATCCTTCGTCGCGGCTAATGCCTCACGGATTTTAGCAGCTTCCGTACTGTTGGCGCGTTTAATCGCGTCAATCAGTACATTAGCGGCATCATAACCAAGCACTGCCAGCGCATCTGGCGCTTGACCATATTCCTTTTTATAGGCTTCGACAAAGGTCTTGGAAGCAGCGCTGGTGTCATCCACTGAGTAATGGTTGGTGAAATAGGTATTGTTCAAGGCAGGTGCCGTGCCGATCTCTACCAGTTTCGGCGAATCCCAGCCGTCGCCACCGATAATCGGGGCTGTGATTCCCAGTTCACGAGCTTGTTTAACGATTTTACCAACTTCTTCATAATAGCCTGGTACATAGATGACTTGTGGATTAAGTGCCTTAACCTTGGTTAGGATGGTCTTGAAGTCCTGGTCTTTTTGCAGATAGGATTCTTCTGCCAAAATGCTGCCGCCACCCTTAGTGAATGCTTCTTTAAAGAATGCCGCCAGGCCTTTACTATAATCGCTGCTGCTATCAATCAAAACCGCAGCTTGTTTGAGTTTCAACGTACTCAGAACAAAGTTTGCGCCCACTGTTCCTTGAAACGGATCAATGAAACAGACGCGGAAGGTGTAGTCTTTAACTTTGCCGCTCTTTTCATCTACCGTAACCTTCGGGTTGGTCGCACCCACCGCTAAAAATGGCATTTTGCTGGCTTCAGCCACACTCGATGCGGCAATCGCATTCGAGCTAGCGAAGATCCCGGTTACGGCCACGACTTTGTCTTGAGTCACCAGTTTGGTCATGGCATTGACCGACTCAGACGGTTCACTTTTATTGTCAGCAATAACAGCCTGAATCTGTTTACCGAGGACGCCACCCTTGGCATTGGCTTCTTTAATCGCCATTTTTGCGCCATTAGCTGACGAAGTGCCAAAGGTCGCGTTGCCGCCTGTCATTTCATTTAAGAGACCAATCTTAATATCCTTGGAGGCTGAACCGCCGCCACAGCCGCTCAAAATAAGCGTGAATAGAAAAATAGATAATACCACCGCTGCCATTAGTCTAGATTGTTTCATCAGAAAAACCCCTTTCACAATTGCAACTTTTCGAAACTCTCTGCGTACCCTCTGTGGCCTCTGCGCACTCTGTGGTTCGCTCTCTCTGCATCGTGTGATTTGACTTTAAAAACAGAAAGAGTCAAATCACACGATTTGACTCTGAAGAATGACAAAAGCGATGCAATGCGAAAAATCCGCACAGCAACCGATTGCTCTGTCCTTTTGCCTGAGAGTTTCATCAGCAGCTTACGCCGTTGACTTGCCCCTTCGGCGCCCTAGCAAAGTACAGTTACTTTCTAGGGGCTCTCCAGAGTTCCATCCATCTACGGTTTGGTAGGCCGAGGCCACTTTCCCGCAGACTTCACATGGACACAAGTATTAAATTTTGACGACCAATGTGATAAGTATACCACCGATCAGACGATTGTCAAGCCCCTAACAATAGCTCTCTAGAGGGGGAGACGTCGTTAAAGACACACACATTTCCACTCTTATTTCGCCTCAGTAATCATGAAGCTGCGCATCGAAATGGAGCCATTCTGCATGTCTGTACAGATAAACTCAAGTGTGTCAGTCTTTTCTTTGAGTGCCAACGTGTACAGCATCGGCAGATAGTGCTCATTAGTAGGGATTGCCAGCTTGGTGTTGGGCAATCTGTCATATGCAATCAAGCTGTCGTGATCGCCAGCTTCTATCAGTTCAGTTAAGACACGATCAAACTCGACAGCCCATGGATACGTTTCACCATATAAGTGTTCAAAGTTTACCCTGGATAGATTATGCACCATGTTGCCGCTGCCGATAATCAATATTCCCTCATGACGTAGCGCTGCCAATTTCTTGCCAAGCTCATAATGCTCACGCGGTGACTTCATTACATCCAGACTCATTTGCATGACCGGAATATCGGCGTCAGGATACATAAATTTTAATACCGCCCAGCCTGCATGGTCAATGCCTCGGCCTGGATCTGCGTATATTTCTCCTGGCGCCACTTTCTGAACTGACTCAGCCTGCTCCGGCGCGCCCGGACAGGGATATTTCTCGCGATACAACTCTGGTGGAAAGCCGTAAAAGTCATAGATAGTCGGCGGCGTCTTAGCAGAGCTGACAAAGGTCTTTCTGGTTTGCCAATGAGCCGATACAACAAGAACCGCCTTGGGCCTAACCATAGTCTCGCCCAAGGCGGTTAGGCTACGTGTATACGTGTTGTCAGAGATGATGTTCATCGGCGAGCCGTGTCCGACAAATAGTACTGGCATTTTCACCAAAATTCACGTCCTTTTTCAAATTATCTTGAGACTATATTTACTATTGAAGTAAGAAAATCCTGCAAGCCCTCACCGGTTGCAGGATCTTCTAGTTACTCTCGGCCTTTTTCAACTGTTTTTCCAGAGAGATTGGCAATAAATTGCCGGGCAAGTCTACCGGAACGTCCGGAATGCGCCATTTCCCAGCGCAAGGCTTGCGAACGCAATTCCGCCAGGCTCAATGGGATATCATTTTTCTTGGCGATTTTCTCGACGATATTCAAGTATTCTTCCTGATTGGGCGAAGCAAACGTCAGCGTGATGCCAAACCGGTCTGACAAGGATATCTTTTCGTTGATAGTGTCCTGGTTGTGCAATTCATCGCCTGCACGGTCGTTCCAAACCTCGCGGACAAGATGTCTGCGGTTCGAAGTTGCATAAATGAGCACATTTTCAGGCTTGGCCTCCAGACCGCCATCCATCACCGATTTAAGATTCTTATAGCCTACCTCAAATTCTTCAAACGACAAATCGTCAAGAAAAACGATGAACTTCTTGCCCCACGGCCGCAAGGCATTCATGATGGCTGGCAAGCACTCCAGATCTCTTTTCGATGCTTCGACCAGCCGAAGCCCTTGATCGTAATAACGGTTTGCCAACGCTTTAACAGAGGTGGATTTGCCAGTTCCTCTAGCGCCGACAAGCAACACATTATTCGCCGGTCTGCCGGCAATAAAAGCTTCCGTATTCTCAATCAGCGTCTGTTTTTGGCGTTCATAGCCGACAATATCCTCTAATTGCACGGGGTCAGCATGCTTTACCCCTACCAACCCTTGATTCCAATCCCACTTAAAAGCAGTGCAGGTTGCCATCTCGCCATAACCGTAGCGGGCATAGAGCTGGCTCAAAAAGACTGCAATCTGTTCAGGCGAGTAGGTTGCAGTTTTATCATAAAAGTAATCCTGCAATGCCGTAAAACTGCTGGTCGTTTGCGGGTGAGTAGGCTGATAATTAGCAATAAAGCTGTCAGCCGTACCGAACTTCAAGCCGGTGTTGAGCAGCTTTTTTAGAATAACAACATCATGAGTAACTGCTTTCAACAAATCCTTGCCAACTCGATTACCGTCTTTTTCAGCAGTGCTGCTAAAGACATTCTTGCCACAGCCAATTTGATAGAGTATGTAGCTAAGCGGAAGATTGCCGCTCAAGCCTGTTTCCTCGGCAAATTGTATAAGTTCTCCAGCGAGTTCATAGTTTAGCAGGTACTCTTCTCCCGTCTCGAGGGCTGCGAGCTTTTTGACCAAGTCGTCCTGCAACAGATTCCGATACACGAGTAACTTTTCCAGTTCTGAAAAAACCGTAGCCATCCTAGTCCTCCTTAGCAGTTTCAAACAATTTCTACTACTTACAAAACCGCCCCCGCTGCACGACAAAGTGCGACAGGGGGGCTTGGTTACGCGTACAAATGGTTTTTTTCTCGGTACTATGTATACATTATTTCATGAAGCGACGGAGAAGTCAATAATTCTTGTTACGATTTATCTTGTCGGCCTATTGAATTGAGCAGGCATTTCCTCATATAATAGCATAGTACTTAGCTCACGACTAGTTGCTATCATTCACTTACAATAGGAGGCTCATCATGATGCAAAAAATTCGCATTGGCATTGTTGGCTATGGTAATCTCGGCAAAGGCGCCGAACTGGCAGTAAAGCATAATCCTGATATGGAGCTAGTAGCGGTGTTTTCCCGGCGTCATCTAACGGAAACAAACAGCGGCGTGCCTGCCGTATTCCTGGCCGATGTCGCAAATTATCGAGAAAAGGTTGACGTTATGCTGCTCTGTGGCGGTTCTGCCACCGATCTCGTCGAGCAAGGTCCTCAATTAGCAGCACTGTTTAACACTGTCGATAGTTTTGACACTCACGCCAAAATTCCCGGATACTTCGCGACCATGGACCAGGTGGCCAAAGAAGCGGGAACGGTTGCGACAATTTCTGTCGGCTGGGACCCAGGGCTTTTCTCGCTCAACCGCTTACTGGCAGGCGCTGTCCTGCCGCAAGGCACAGACTACACTTTCTGGGGTAAGGGCGTGAGTCAGGGTCATTCTGACGCGTTAAGACATGTTCCCGGTGTAAAAGAAGCGAAACAATATACCATTCCTAGAGAGGCAATCGTCTCTGCTGTACGCTCTGGTCAAAATCCGGCTAGCAGCTCGGCTGAATCTCATATTCGCGATTGTTATGTGGTGGCTCAGCCCGGCGCTGATCTTGCCGCCATCGAAACAAAAATCAAAACTATGCCGCATTATTTTGCTGGCTACGAAACACATGTTACCTTCCTGTCGGAAGAGGAGTTCCAAGCCAACCATACAGGTATTCCTCACGGCGGCGTTGTCTTACGCAGCGGTAAGACCAGCCCCGCGGTCGGCCATGTTATTGAATTCGGGCTGAAACTGGATAGCAACCCCGAGTTTACGTCCAGTGTACTAGTGGCTTACGCCAGAGCGACTTACCGCTTGGCACAGCATAAGTTCACTGGCGCTTGCACGGTATTTGACATTCCCTTCGCTTGGCTGTCGCCAAAGTCAGGCGAGGAACTGCGTCGAGAGTTGCTTTGACTTATTACTTAGCTTACTTTTGCCAGGAGAATTCTTGACTGGCGAGTTTACGAACTGCAGCTAAGACTATTTCCGTTCCTGCTACGATATCATCTATTGATGCCCATTCTCCAGGGTTATGGCTTATTCCTCCCCGGCACGGAATAAACAGCATCCCCGTTTCGGCAATGGCAGCAATATGCATAGCGTCGTGACCAGCGCCGCTCGGCATCCGCATGGTCGGGTACGGAAACTGTTTACAGATATCGTCCAGGAAATCAATCATTTCTCCTGAGATCTGCACAGGCGTGTCGTCGGTAAGCGTGACGATTTCAACCCCAACACCGCGGCGGTCTTTGATACTGTCCACAGCGGCAACAAGGTTGTCGATAACCCGATGCTTACTATCAGAAGATATGCCGCGAATATCTATTCCCAATTCGACTCGGCCAGGGATTACATTCATAACGCCCGGCTCAGCTTTAACTATACCTGTTGTTCCTACAACGCCATTTTGCAATTCTGCTGTAGCCAGTGCCTCTACTTGTAGAATAATCTCGGCAGCAGCTGTTAGCGCATCTTGACGCATGTTCATTGGCGTAGCACCGGAGTGATCCGCCATGCCAGTAACCATTAACCGCAAGCGAGTTGGTGCGGCAATACCTGTGACCACCCCAATTTGGTGGCCTGTTAGTTCTAGCGCTTTTCCTTGCTCAATATGCAGTTCTAGGAATGATTTTATCTCGCCGGTGTAACAGGCCTGGGCAATTTTTTCCGGAACAAGACCGCGCAGTCGCATTTCCTGCGCTAGTGATATGCCCTGTTTGTCTTTATAAGACTCTAAATTCTCAAGCGAAATCTTACCGCAAAAAACCTTGCTTCCTAGAGTAGCATATCCGAAGCGGCTAGATTCCTCTGCCATAAATACGACCACTTCGATAGGGTGGTAGTTTTCTTCACCACTTTCCTGCATGCATTGCACTGCCTCAATGGCCGCCAGTACACCCAGTACTCCGTCAAAATTACCGCCATTAGGCACACTGTCGGTGTGTGAGCCAAGCATTACAACAGGAGCATCGGGATTTTTTCCCTCACGCCGACCGATAATGTTGCCAAATGCATCAAACCGCACTGTGAGACCAGCATTTTGCATAAGTTCGATAACAATATCTCGTACTTGCCAATCAGAGTCACTAAAAGCAAGTCGAGTGAAACCGCCACCAGCATCTGTGCCAACAACTGCTAGTTGACTAAACCATTTCTCAATCCTTTTACTATTAACCATTTAAACCCCTCCAACATAGCATTAGCCGTTTACTGAGCGTATAGCCATTATAGCAGAATAAACATGGCAACAATTATTGCAATGATCATGCCTGGTGTATTACGCTTAGCAATTTCCATCGGATTGACACCCGCGATGCCAGCCAAAATTATAGTAGCGCCCGTAATCGGAGACATTGTTCGTCCGAGCGCTCCGCCTAACGAAGCCATGCTGCCCATGCTGATAACGTCCAAACCAAATTTCTGGGCATGAGGAGTTACCGCTTCATTAAACGCGAAAGCGGCTGCGTCACCTGAACCCGAGATAATGCCAAGTGCGAAAGGACCAAATGCAGCTGCCAATTTGACAATGCCTGTCGAATTGAGCATGAATGCAATGAACGCATTAACAAGACCAAGCGCATTCATACCACTAACAAAAACACCTGCGGCAATAACGATACCCATAATTTGGGCATAGGCGTTACCCATTCCGTCAAAGAATGATTTAGTAACTTCAACCGGATTCTTCCTTGTAACAACAAGAGCGATAATCGAACCGATCAGCATAGCCTGCGGTACACCCATCTTGAAGACAGGTACCTTGCCACTAGCGCCCAATAAGAGTATAACAATGGGAATGAGCGGCACAAAAGCATATAAAATGTTAGTCTTCATCACTTGTGTCCCTGATGCCGGTGTGCCGTCCGCATTGGTCGCAGCTAGTTCATAGCCTTTATGTTCTTTCAGAAAGACTGCCACTGCAGTAACGCCCAATGCGGCAATTACCACGGATGCAATGTCTGCCAGGTAATGTACGCCGATTACAGTCATGACATCTACCTGTGCCAGTTTCGCCACCACTCCGTTATGAGCAAGTCCCGGGCTCAACATACTTCCATAAGTGCCTGACTTTACTGCGGCAGCGGCAGTAGCGGGATGAATACCTGCTGACATTAATAACGGAATAAAAATAGCACCCACGGCAGCCGCTGCACCAGCCGCACTTGGCAGTGCAATATTGATGGCAAATGTTGCAAGTGTAGCTCCAGGTATTAGTAGAGGCCGTACTTTGGTCAGCCATTTTGCAAAGAAATTTATGAGATGCTTATCGCATCCTGTAACTTTCATCACTAAAGCAAAACCCATGACTGAGCAGATTGCTTGAATCAAACTACCTTCGGTCATGCTTTTCGCAAATGCATTGAAAGCTTCCATTGGTTTACCGGCCAATACAGCCATTAGCACCCCAGACACAAGTAATACCAAACGGGAATCATACCGTTTTAGCAAAAAATAAATCGTAGCAATTACAATTAACCCACCTATGACTATCATCATATCAATATACCTCCATTATTCTTGTTGCACGTATCTATCTGTCCAGCTTTACGTATCTCTGATCATCCCGACCGATGGATCATGCTTAAATCGTGCAATTGAAATGATACCCACCTCCAAATCAAAAAAAGAACGCCTCAGGTTAAAAACCTGAAGCGCCATTGCTATTGTTTACATATTTATTATATCGCAGCGGCATATTCTTTTCAAGGTGTAAAATTACATAATGTGTGTACCGATATTTATAACTCTTAATCCATCTGTCACAAAGAGGAATGACGGTCCGTTTGATAATTCCCAACCGCATATACCGGCAGCACAAATTTCACCCCGTCGATTCTTCTTCAGCTATAATTTTACAAACCGAACCCGCAGGATACCGTCAACGCCACCAACGAACTCTAGTGTCTCTTTCGAAACTTCCGAATCTACGGTTAGTACCATCATGGCGCGATTGTCGGTGAGTTTGCGGCCCAGCTGCATGGTCGCAATATTGACTTTCGCTACACCCAATAAGGTCCCCATCTGACCGACAACACCCGGTTTATCCATATTCTCAGCGATTAGCATATACGGCATCGGAATTACGTCAAATTCATAGCCATTGATTTCGACAATCCGCAGGTCGTCTTTGCCGAAGACAGTGCCGCTGATGGTAAATTCCTTGCCTTTCGAGATCACCTTAACTGTAATTAACGTCAGGTAGCTGTCTACCTCAGATTCTTTACTTTCGGTGACAACTACACCTCTGCTTTTGGCGACAACACTGGCATTTACGTAGTTAACCTTTTCTTTGAGAACCGGCTCGAACAAGCCCTTTAGTATAGCTAAAGAGATCACCGAAGTTTCCATTGCCGCCACTTCGCCGCGGTAGGTGATTTCGACTTTTTCAACCGCTTCTTTTTCGAGCTGATAGTACAGCTTACCCATCGTTTCGCCTAGTTTTAGATAGTTCTTGACTGCAGCCAGTTCTTGCGTGTGTAGTGTCGGCAGATTGACCGCGTTGGGAACCATCTCGCCGCGCAGCGCCGAAATAACCTCCTGGGCGATGGTTACTCCGACATTATCTTGGGCCTCTTTCGTATCAGCACCGGCATGCGGTGTCACGATCACATTATCATACTCGAGCAGCGGTGAAATCGGCTCAGGCTCACCTTCTGGAACATCGATCCCGACCCTGGCAACGATCTTTGTTTTAAGGGCTTCAATCAGCGCCACCTCGTTCACAATGCCAGCCCGGGCGCAGTTGATCACAGTCAGGCCTTTCTTAGCGACTGCCAGCTGCTCTTTGCCGATCATACCATAGGTTTCTTCTGTCTTCGGCGTATGCACGGTGAGGATATCACAGACTCGCATCAAGTCTTCCAGTTTTTCTTTTTTCTCCACGCCTACGTGCTGGAAGCGGCTATCACTGATATAAGGGTCATAAGCGACTATTTTCATACCGAACGACTTCAAGCGGGTAGCGACTAGCGAACCAATCCGTCCTAAACCAACGATGCCGACAGTCTTATCCAGCAGTTCCATGCCTTTAAGGCCAGAACGATCCCAGACTTTTCCTTTGAGACGGATATGATGCTGGGGAATATTGCGGCAGGTTGCAAGCAATAGGCCAATCGTCAATTCGCAAGCCGACACGCTGTTGGAGTCAGGGGTGTTGACGACAATAATGCCGCGTTTAGTCGCCCCATCCATATCAATGTTGTCAACGCCATTGCCGGCGCGTCCCACTACTTTTAGTTGAGTCGCCTTTTGATACAGTTCTTCATTGACTTTGGTATTGCTGCGTACAATCAGTGCGTCATACTCACCAATAATCTTCAGCAATTCTTGCCGTGTCAAACTGGTCTTTAAATCAACAGTGGCGCCTTCTTGAACGAGTTTTTCCAGACCTTTTTCGGCAATTGGTTCAGAAACTAATATTTTCATCACTGTTACCTCCGTTTTTTTGCTAGTACAGGCGGTTAGAAAATGCCCAGATGTTGTTACATATGCGACTACAAATATCGCTGTCGTACATAAGCGTAGTAGCATCACTAGGCGAGACGAGGATTACGCCGCGCCGCGTACGATACGGGTACGCAAGCAAGTAACCGCAGGATCAACAACGCAGATGGGCGTTTTGTAACCGCCTGTAGAAAAATAAAAGAGTTCTCATCCCAAGTAGGGACGAGAACTTTTCCCGCGTTGCCACCCATGTTGCCTTTCGGCCAACTTTAACCGCTATACTGGGCGGACCCCTTTCTGATTCCTCATCAGACACTCCCAGGTGGAACCTTGCTGCTTGATGTAACGGCTCACACCACCCGCCGTCTCTCTGAACACCTTACATTCAGCTTCCTGTTCATCGTGTTTAGTATCAACTTTGTTGTATTTTGATTATAATGTGTGTTTATTCACAAGTCAAGTGTCTTTTCCAGCGGACACGCATGAAGAATTTTCTAGGCCGGTCGAATGTCAACTTTTGTATCATAGAAGGTACTGCCTCCAGCACGGTCAGTCAATCGCTGTGCGGTGAGAGCGTTAACCGTGCGTCCATTAAATCCTTGATTTAGTTTCCAGACACCTTCGGCAACAACCACGCCACTTGGCGTCTTTGGTGTAACTTGAAGGGTAAAGACTACCTCTCCTCGTCCATTGAAGACAACAACTTTTTGCCCATCGACGAGCCCCTTGGCAGCGGCGTCAGCTGGATTCATCAACAGTGGCATATCGCCACGCCGTTTAATCAGCTCAGCTCGCTCGCTAAATGATGAGTTGAGTCCGTACAGACTAGGCGCTGTCATTAGCCAAAACGGCTCAGCGTCTCCATATGGTGCAAAGTAACGTGGCAGCGGCTCCGCTTCCCGGGGATTGAGAAGTTCAATTTTTCCGGATGGAGTCTTAAAAGTTAGTTTATGATTGTCAGGCACGGGCAGTTCGACCGGCTCACCGGCATTTAGCTTTTTCTTGTTAATCTGATTCAGCCAGGGAGTCCCGGTCTTGATAAGCAGATCAACGTGTTCGTCTGCTGTCAAGTGCAAAACCGGCTCGTCATAGCCCATCGCCTCGGCTAACAGTGCAAACACTTCTTTGTTCGACTTGGACTCGCCAATCGGCGGTATCGCCGCATATGCTCGTTGCACGACATACTGACCATAGGATCGGTATAAATCACCATGTTCCAATGACGAGGTACAAGGCAGTACGATGTCGGCATATTTTGCCGTATCAGTCATGAACCGTTCATGAACAACGGTGAATAAATCTTCCCTCTCTAACCCTTTTATAACCTGATTCTGATCCGGATTGACTGCCGCCGGGTTGTAATGGTAGACATAAATGCCTTTCAATGGCTTTTCAATCTGATTTAAGGCGTCACCCAGTTGATTCATATTAATAATACGAGTAGGCTTCTCTAGCAAGTCTTCGCGCGTTACTGCCGCCATCGGCACGGCACTGCCAGTGCTGATGCTGTTTAGCAGCCCGCCGCCCTGCTTGGCCCAAGCCCCAATCAGCGCCGGTAAAGCAATAATAGTCCGGGTGGCCATCGAGCCATTGCCATACCGGCTCAAGCCGCTGCCGAGACAGATAAACGGCGCTTTGGCTTTCGCATAGGCATGCGCCAGGGTGACGATAGCCGCTGTATCAAGACCTGTTAAGGCGCTCACCGCCTCTGGTGTGTAATCAGGCAGGATGTTTTGCTTCAGCTCTTCATAACCTCGCACATGCTCAGCAATAAAGGTTTCATCAGTCAAGCCGTCCCGCACCAGTATGTGCATCATTCCTAGCGCTAAGGCACCGTCACTGCCAGGCTTAACAAGAAAAACCTTGTCAGCAATTTGGGCTGTGGCATTTTCATAGGTATCGATCATCCATACTTGCGCACCGCGTTGTTTGGCTTCCCGCACACCGTGCAAAAAGTGAATGTTGGTAGCCATCGTATTGCTGCTCCAGAGAATAACCAAATCACTGTCCATCACTTCATCTGGATGCACAGACAAGGTTTTTCCCATAATCGCTTCCCAAGCATAGCCCTTTGCCGGCGAACAAATTGTCCGATCCAACCGGGCCGCTCCCATCTTATAAAAAAAGGCATGGCCGGCATTGCGTTGGACAAGACCCATCGTCCCCGCATATGAGCAAGGAAGAATAGCCTCAGCGCCATCTTCTCGAATGATGGTTTGCCATTTGTCAGCAATTATTCTGATCGCAGTCGCCCAGGAAATCGGCCGAAACTGGCCACTCCCCTTGGGGCCGACTCGCTGTAGCGGAGTTGTCAGGCGGTCTGGCGAGTGGACTGTCTGTTCATAGTTAGCCATTTTGGGACAGAGAACCCCCCGGGTAAATGGGTGTTCCTTATCACCTGCTACCTTGACAGCCTTACCATCTTCCACCTCAACAACAAGCCCGCACGCATCAGGGCAATCGTACGGGCAGACCGAACGTCGCTTTTCCACCAGTGATCCTCCCCTTCTGAACAGTCTCTCAGGCTGGAGATTTCTTGCCATGAATTCAATAACGCGAGAGAAGCAATTAGCATCCTTCTCTCGCTTTCGATTCGGTTGCAGTTCACTTACGCTCTCATCACTAGTAGCTCGTCGCACTTAAAAATATGGCTTATATTGCGGTCTTTTTCCGTCCTGCTTCGTTGTCGTCGCCTTGCATATGTCCGATATGCGCGGCTTCTCCGCCTCGGAGGACAAAAAAATCCTCGCAATCTAATCTCAAACTTTAAGTGCGACGAGCTACTAGGGCTTTGGCAATCACCGATTGCACCACAAGGTAACATCAGGTCCCAGCGGGGTTTTTAATATGGCACTCCGCGCCAGTGTTCGCACCGGTATGACGTTGAATGTCCTCAAGCGTTGTGCAACACCGCCGAATGGCTACATGTTCCACAATCTCCGCCTCGGTCACATTTTTACAATAGCATACTATCTTCGAATTGCCCATCTGCACAAACCTCGCTTTACCGGATAAACGTCACCAATTCTTCAAGTGGTTTACGTGCAGGAGCAGCCGGTTGTTCATCCGGATAGCCGACCGGGATCAGTGCGGCAAAGTCTTCCTGCCCGCTCATGCCGATAATTCGCTCTACCTCTGCCTTCGCCTGCGCTGGTCCGGCCATCCATACCGCCCCTAAGCCGAAAGTATGCAAAGCTAGTAGCAGATGATCGACAAAAGCACCTACTGTTTGAATGCGGGAAGCCGCGATTTGCCTGCCGCGATTGATCTCGGCCACACGCGAGTCAGCCATATTGCAGGCTTGCAGTTTATCGGCAATCGACTGGTAAACGAGAGCGCTAACAGCAATTAATGCAGGCGCCTTCGCAAAAAAACTTGAATTTGCGCGCCAGCGCTCCACGGTTTCTATATCTGATTCCTCTTTGCAAAGAGTCGCCAAGTAATCGCTGACATTTTGAACGGCTTGACCGATTTCGGCGATTTTCGCAGGATCGGTAATCACATAGCATTTATAGGTCTGCTTGCCGCCGCCGTTCGGACACAAGGTTGCCGCTTCAATCGCCTGTAGCAGCATATGCTCCGGCACCGGATCAGTTTTCCACTTGCGAATAGAGCGACGTGTTGCAAACAGTTCCTTTAGAGTCGAAAACTCCATCTATACCTCCCCCTAATGCGAAATGCTATTTGCCCCTACCAGTTTTTCGCATCGGCATCTGACGTTGGGTATTGTTCCCCGGGGTTGCCTTGCTGCTTTTTTGGAATGCTTTTTGATTTTCACTGGCTTTTTTCTTTTTTTCAGCCAGGAATGTGTTAATGTCCACGTAAACCCTCCTAAGTAGATGATGATAGTAGTATTTCGCCATCTCCCCCGCCATATCCTGCCGTTTCCGGCTGGTAAGCCTCTGAATTCCGCACTGTATAATTACCGACTCATCTTGTGACTTTATCGTAGATATGTTACTATTTGTGTTGTCACGAAAAACAATTGAAATTTCAGAACAGGAATGATTGAAGGAGGAATAGCCATGGCAAGGACGATTGGAACGACTGTCAGAGGAATCCGAACTCCCATCGTTAAAGAGGGAGATGATATAGTAAACATTATTGTTAATTCTGTTTTGACTTCTGCTAAGGAAGAAAACTTTTGCATTAAAGATGGCGATGTCATCGGCATAACTGAATCTCTAGTAGCCCGCTCCCAGGGAAACTATGCTTCCGTTCAGGATATCGCGCAAGACATCAACGCAAAATACAAGGGCGACATTGCGGTCCTCTTTCCTATCTTAAGTCGAAATCGTTTTTCGCTTATTCTTAAAGGAATAGCGTTAAGCGGAAAAACCATTCATTTATTTCTAAACTACCCTTCTGATGAAATGGGAAACCATTTGATTGATGTCGATATAATGGACGATCTCGGTATTAATCCCTATACAGATACCCTCAGCGAGGAAAAATACCGCCAACTATTTGGCGAGCATGTTGCACACCCCTTTACAGGCATTGACTATATCAAGCTATACAAAGAGCTCGCCACGAACGGGAATATTCATATTTACCTAACCAACGACCCCACCGTGGCCTTAAATTACACTAAAGAAATCTTGGTTGCCAATATTCACGAAAGACATAGAACCAAGAAACGTTTAATTAAGGCAGGAGCCACAACCGTTTACGGTCTTGATGATCTGCTCGACCAGCCGATTGCCGGCAGCGGCTATAACCCTGATTTTGGCGTGCTAGGTTCCAATAAAGCATCAGAAGAAACAATTAAACTTTTCCCGCGAGATTGCCAAACCCTAGTTGTCGATATTCAAAAAGCGGTTAAACAAGCTACCGGTAAACATACCGAAGTCATGGTTTATGGTGACGGCGCCTTTAAAGATCCACAAGGAAAGATTTGGGAGTTGGCTGATCCGGTTGTGTCACCAGGCTACACGGTTGGCCTTAGAGGAATGCCCAACGAAATAAAGATTAAGTATATTGCCGATAATGAGTTGCGTAATCTCTGCGATGATGCGTTAACAGAAGCAATCAAAGCAAAAATTAAAACCAAGAAAGACAATCTTTCTAGCCAAGATGCGGCCTTGGGGACAACACCAAGACAGCTTACCGATTTACTCGGCAGCTTATGTGATTTAACTAGCGGCAGCGGTGACAAGGGTACGCCGGTTATTCTGATCCAAGGCTATTTTGATAATTACGCGACCGAATGATTGGAGGAGGCAGCTCATTATGAGGACAAAGCCGGTAAGTCATTCTCAGATAACGATGGCAAATCTCATGCTGCCGCAGCACGCGAATCCATATTATGTTGTTCATGGCGGCGAAATCATGAAAATGATGGATAACACTGGCGGAGTCGTAGCACATCGTCATGCCCGCAGTAATGTTGTTACCGCCAGAGTGGACGAAATGGAATTTCACATGCCGATTCGTATCGGCAACTTGGTCACTTGTCATGGTAAAATGACGTTTGTCGGCAACTCTTCCATGGAAGTAGCGGTCTCAGTCACCGTAGAAGATGTCACCAAAGACGAACCCGCCAAAACCGCATTAACGGCCTACTTCACTTTTGTGTCTCTGGACGAGAACGGCAACCCCCAGCCGGTACCGGCGCTGGAGCTCACCACTGACGAAGAACGCCAATTGTTCGAAGCAGGCCGCCAACGCTATCTGGCCTATAAGCAACGCCGGAAAGATAGATAAGAAATCATGCGGTGATCTTTAGCAGAAGTACCATTTCACAGAGGACACAGAGTGGTAAGAGAGGACACAAAGGGCTAAAGTTTGGGGCCAGCATAGCTGGCAAAATATCTGCTACTCCTCTGTTTCCTCTGTGGATACGTAACCTCGCACGCACGCGAACTTATAATTTCTAGGGCTTCAAAAATCCCCGGATTAGTCTGAATGACTAGCTCCGGGGAGTTTCTTTATAATACTGGTTTGGTGCTAAACCGCGGCCCATTCTCTGTTCTTATGGCCAGCGTATGTTGGAGCCAATTGTCATCATTTTGTTGCGGGAAGTCTGTCCGGAAATGGTGGCCGCGCGATTCTTGACGCAACAGCGCGCTGCCGGCAACGACCTGAGCCACTTCACACATGACGTCTAGCTGTAGCAGATCCACCAACTGCAGATTATAATTAGTGACCTCAGATGCTTGCTCACTGTCTGCCGCCGCCTGCACTTCACAGGCAATTTCGGCCAATCGGTTGAGTCCGGCTTGATCCCGGTTTACTCCCGCATACAATTGAACCGCGGCTCGCAGCCGATCGCGAAGCTCCCGAACGTTCGATGCGGCAGGCTGGCTCTTGCCAATTCTGCGGGCAACACGCCAGGTTTCCTGTTCAAGCGAGCCGGTATCAGCATCGGCAATTTGATTGGCAGCCGCCCACTGGTGTGCATAAAGTCCCGCTCTGGCGCCAAAGACCTGAGTCGCCGTTATTCCGCTGCCAGCCAAGCGATTTGCGCCATCAAAATTGCCTGCGCATTCAGGCGTAGCGAATAACCCCTGAAGTGTTGTTTGGCATTGTTCGGCGATATGAATGCCGCCCATCAGATAATGCGCCCCTGGCGCCACTTCAATTTTCGCTGTCGAAGGATCAACGCCATGGGATTTAATATAGTTATACTGGGCAATATCTAATTTAGTTCGGACAGCTGCCAATCCTTTAGGGGAGTCTCCCACATACCACCACAAACCACCGTGAGGACCGCCACGACCAGCGCTGATCGCTTGTTGCATCAGTCGCATTGCTTCATCGCGCACCGGCAGCGGTTTGGGCAAGACAGCATTGCCGTCTTTGTCGTAAACGTTGCCGTCCAACACATCGGCGGCAAGAAACTCGTAATGCACGAACGCGCCTTTAATCGACGGCGGCCAAACAATGACTGATGGATAAAATAGCACCATTTCCATGTCAACCAGATCAGCGCCAGCCCGGTAGGCATACACCACCCCGTCGCCCGTCGCATCAGTCGGGCAATCATTGACTTCCCATAACCATTGACAACCACCTGTCGCCATCACTACCGCCGTAGCTTGGATGAGGGTCAACTCGCCAGTCTTCAGGTTTAGGCCCACAGCACCTGCGATTCTGGTTGCGCCTGAGGAATTTGCTTTTACCAGCCCAGTAACAAAGAAATCATCAACAATGATAATGTTTTCATTTTTTCTGCAGGCCTGAGCTAAAGCAGCCACCAGTCCAATCCCGCCGCCCTTTACGAACAGATTGCGCGGCTTTGACTGCCCCGGAAACTGGCCCAGAGAAAAATTCCCGTCCGCACCGCGAACAAAGCGGGCTCCATAACGTTCCGCATCTAAAACACTAGCGCAGGCGCCATCAGCCAATATTTTGGCAAGAGCTTTATCTCCCAGTCCATAACCGCATTTCACCGTATCTTGGAAGTATTGCTCCGAGCTATCTTCAGGGTGGAAAGGAGCCTGCATCCCGCCCGCGGCGGTAAGCGTAATGCCCGATTTAGCTACCGGTCCCTTGTTAGTTACAATAACCTGCGAGCCAGCCTCTGCGGCAGCAAGCGCAGCTCTAAGCCCAGCGGCACCAGCGCCAATAACCAGAACATCTGCTTTCAGCGTCTTGGTTAGCTTCATTCTCCGTCAAACTCCTTTCGCGCAGATATCGTCTGCGAAAAATCCACTACGACATCACGAATTAGTTTAAACTTGGAGTGTGGTTCCACCACGACCGCTTCTCCGGGCTTAACCAAGGTCACACAGCCCAAAACATCCTGTCCGTTCACCCGAACCAGGCATGACCCGCACTTCCCCTTGAAGCAAGTTGACGTGCGACAGGCGAAAGCAGGCTCCACCTCATGTATCTTCGCTAGCAGTGCCATTACGGAAAGCGGCTCTGCACTTTCGACTACATAATCCTGAAACCATCCTGCCGCCTTATCAGGCTCAAAACGAAAAACTTTAACAAAAATACTTGAAGCTACCGCAGCCAACTTGACCCCTCCCCGTTCTTTCTTCTATATATCTCTTCTACAATTCGTGCAATCACCCTGCTAAAATACCCATTAATTATAAAAATAGCCAAACGCCGTTTTTCACGAAGTTTGGCCATTCTTAAGAACCCGTTCCCGGAGGGCGTTCAGATGCCCCAGATGCTAGGCGGCCCCACATTTCCAGCAGCGCCGCGTACGTTCCTGTACGCAAGCAATGGAAATGTGGGGCCAACAACGCAGATGGGGTATATCAACGTCCTCCTAGTAGAAAAAGACGAAGTTGGCGATAACCAGAGTGATCAGCGCCCCTGCCATCGGAATAAAGGTGCGTTTAACCACATCGAAAGGTGAAACTCCACCCATGCTGGAGGCAACGACGATAACGGCTGTGATCGGCGACATGGCGCGAGCGGCGCTGGCAGCAAAATGCATCGGCAGCAACATGACAACCGGCGCAACCGACATTTTCGCAGCAACCGTCGGGGTGAGGGAGGCAAAAGCAAAGAACGGCGCATTGCCTGAGCCCATAATGACTGAGCAAATGGCAATGATCGCAATCATGACAACAATCATACCTGCAGCGCCGAAGCCAGAACTCTGGGCAGAGGCGATAACCTGATCAATTGTGCCAATAACCATCAAGCCTTTGGCAAAGGTTTCACCGGCGACAATCAGAGTGATGACGTTCGCCATTTGCATACCGAGACCATCAAAGAAGGATTGAATATCGCCAAGAACTTTCTTGCCATCACGGTGGCGGACATATTCGAAGATCATACCAATGGTTACGCCGATAAACATAGCTTTAATGATATCCATCTTAATCCACGTAATCCATAGGCTGCTGAAGGACAGAATCAGCACCAGCGGCAGGGCTGGCAGGATGGCATAAATCATCGGCGGCATATTTTCATCAGCCTGCTTCACAAGTTCGCTGGCCTGAACAACATGCTCATCTCGTTTGTCAAAGTATTTCTGCGTGAAATAATGCAGTAAGGCGACGACAGGGATGACAACAGCGGCGATCGGCAGTTGGTAATTAGTCCAGTAAAGAACAGGATCAATGCCTGCTGTCTGTGCCGATAAGATAGTGCCTGTATCGCTGGGGCTCCAGTCCAAGCAAAGCGTGGTGGCGATAACCGCAGTCGCTGACAGGCGGCTGACGCCGAGGCTGATCAGAACCGGGAACATGGTAACCATTAGCAGCATAGCCAGGCCAGAGGCGCTGTTGATGCACAGGCCTAAAAACATCCCTACTACCCAAGCACCAGCCATGACAATGTACGGAGAACGCAGGGCCAGAAGTGGCTTAATGGTCAGCTTGACCAGAGCTCGGCTAGCACCGATATGATCCATGTAGCGGGCAAAGCCGCCCACCGCCATGATGTTGAGACCAAGACCGGCGGCTCGGGAACTCATCGTTTGTTTGATAAATTCGAATGCGTCAAAAATAACTGAGCCAGTGCTCTGCTTTGCCGGAAGAATTGTTCCCAAACCAAGCGCGACCGCAGTGAACATGAGAATAAGACCTGCCATGAATAAAACTGGCTGCGGTTTATACTTTTTAACGATAAGGAAACCTACCCAAAACGTGACAATTAACGAAAGTACTATACTCAAACTCGCTTCCTCCTCTTTTTTCTTTTACCCCAACAGAATTAGAAACACTCTCCCCTCCCCTATTTCACTTCTTGCCAGCCAATGATATCAACAATCCCCAGTCCGGGCGAGTCAGGTATAATTAGTTGATCCTGACAGAAGCTTACCCCGCCTACGACTGGATCTGCGGCCAACAATACCGCGGCATCAAGATCGGCTCTGGTCACGATCTTCTTGCCGGCGGCGATGCTGGCTGCGGCGGTAATGCCAACCTTGCTCTCCAGCATGCAGCCCATCATGCATTCAATACCCATGGTTTCTGCGAAGTGAGCGATTTTGATGGCATTATGCAGGCCGCCTGCCTTCATCAGCTTAATATTGATGAGATCACAAGCTGACATGGAGAGTAGCTGAAACACTTCATAGGTTCCAAATGCCGCCTCGTCAGCCATGATATCTGTTTCAACATGGTCTGTAACATATTTGAGTCCGGCGAAGTCATGCGCTTTTACCGGCTGTTCGATTAACTCAATATCTAAACCCTGGTCTTCAAATTTACGAATGGTGCGAACAGCTTCCTTCGGTCCCCAGCCTTGATTCGCATCCAGACGAATTTTCACATTTGAACCCACTGCGGCGCGGATTGCTTGCACGCGCTTGATATCGAGCGCAGTATCACCGCCAACTTTGATTTTCAGCGCCTTATAGCCTTCTGCGACAGCTTCGAGGGAATCACGCACCATCTCTTCCGGTTGATTTAGGCTAATGGTCAGATCTGTCTCCATCAGGTTACGGTAGCCGCCAAACAGTTTATACAGCGGCAGTCCGTACAACTTGCCAAACAAATCATAGACCGCGATATCGAGTGCAGCCTTGGCCGAGCTGTTATGCAGCATAGATGTATCGAGAGTTGTCATAATGGCTTCTAAATTGTCAATCTCCATGCCGATTAACTTAGGCCCGATGGTATCGCGAATCGCGGCAATGATTGAATCCTGACTATCGCCAGTGATAACCGCTGTCGGCGGCGCGTTGCCAAAACCGACTTCACCGGTATCGGCAATGACTTTGACAATGATATCTTCGGCCGAGTTCACTTGCCGCAGTGCAGTCTTAAACGGCTTCTTCAGCGGGATGCTGACTTTGCCAATCTTGATTTCTTTAATTTTCATTTCACAACCTCCTTGTCTTTCCTGAACTTTGAACGAAGAAGAACAATAGATCGGAGCACGAGCGCCACTAGCAGAACTAGCCCCACTATGGACGGGAACATGTTATATAATTGCAATTTCACGTTGTGGCACTCGTGACGCTTGTGGCGTTCGTGCTAAACGTTCCCCGTCAGCCATCCTCTGTGTTTAGGCCCCGTCCAATTACATCAAAAAATCCAGCATGATAAAGCCTTCGTTTTGAAGGTTATCTGCTGGATTTCGCTCACGTCCTCGCCGATTTAGCTACCGGCGTACAGATAAACGAAGCAGCTCATATAAATATCTATTCGCTTAAATCAACCGGTAGTCCGCTTAGTATCCGATTATATTTCTTTTGCGCGTCCTTAAACGCCACTATAATCGCTTTCTGCGAAGATCCAAAATAGCGGCTTTCCACCAGTTGTCTGATGACCTCGACATCATCTTTTAGACTCCTACCGCTGAACAAACTGCAAATAAAATCAGAAGTTGTATGAATTGTTGCAGAAGAAGAGCAGATCACGATCTTACCAGTTTCCCGCTCAACAACAAAGCCGATAAAGAACTGACCAAACTGGTGGGTAATCGGATTATTTTGTTGTGACTTGGCATTACCAACGATATAGATTGTGTTTTCTGCAAACATGTTTTTCTCCAGGCTTAACGTCGCCAAAAGTCACTATCTTCAGTCAACTTCTCTGCTACTATATATTCGGCAAAACAAAAAAATATCCTTTTTGAGAAGACATTTTTTTAGAAAAAAGAGTTGGACGTTCTTGAGGAATTGGGCTACTTATCACAGATTGCACAGAGCAACAACACAGAGCACCCACAGATTGACTGCGCTTGGCATGTATATAAATCAGTTCCACTCTGTGCAACTCATCGAAACCTCTGTGTCCTCTGTGGTAAAACGCAGCATTGCACCATAAGTATAATCTGGTAATTATCAGAAAAACAGTAGTGTATTCAGCACAAACAGCGGCAGTAAAATGCAAACCGACCAAGCCATATAACCAAAGAAGCTAGGCATCTTGATTTGGTTTTCCTCAGCAATTGAGCGCACCATAAAATTAGGCGCATTGCCAATATAGGTGTTTGCCCCCATGAATACTGAACCAGCGGAGATCGCCAGCAGGACTTGCGGTGTCACATATCCCAGATCGGTCCAGACGCCGCTGGTCAGCCCCAGACCGCCAGCCAGTGAGAGAAACGCCAAATATGTCGGAGCGTTATCGAGAAAACTCGACAACATACCTGAGGCCCAAAAGAATTGAACCGGAGTATTAACGCCAAGCTCGCCGCCACGCGCCTGTAGAATTGCGATGGCAGGAATAATCGTAGCAAAAATCCCCGCGAACAAGACCGCTACCTCTTTGATCGGACCCCAGGTAAAGCAATTATCTTTTTGCAAGCTCATCGGCGTAACTTTCCAGGATAGAACAGCCATGAAAATGATCATCACATCCCGGGCTAGGTTAATCCATGCCAGCACAACGCTGTGTCCGTGGCTGGTGAAAAGAGTAATTCCGCGAACTGCCTCCCGGCTGGCATCGTAAAACAGTGGCGACTTTGCAAGCACACCGCTTAAAATGACGGCGGCAATAACACCAAATAGGAAGACTATATTAATCAGTCCGACGACGCGAACTGGCTCATTCTCAGTTGAAATTTCGGCTGGTGCCGAATTGACAAGACTCTGCTGTTCTTTTTTGTAAAGGAATGAATCTAGCAGATAATAAGCTGCCAACAGCAAAGTGATATTCAAAAAGAATAGTGGAAGCATCTTCATCGTCCAGAAAAATGGCACGCCATGCAAGAAACCGAGAAATAGCGGTGGATCACCAATCGGCGTCAAGGAGCCACCAATATTACTCACCGTAAAAATAAAAAACACGATGGTATGAACCTTATTAGTCCGGCACAAGTTGGCTCGAATCAACGGCCGAATTAACACCATCGACGCCCCGGTTGTACCGATGCAGCTAGCCAACACAGAGCCAATCAGCAGCACGATCGTATTAAGTTTCGGTGCCCCCACCAGCGATCCGCGCACGATAATGCCGCCAGAAATAACGAACAACCCGGCCAATAAGATAATAAACGGAATATAATCAATTACATACATGTGAAGAATGTTATAGACTGCAGTTTCCGCGCCAAAGCCCAGGGCGAAGGGCAATAAAAATAGTAGCCCCCAAAACAGACTGACTTTGGCCATGTTATGTTCCCACCAATGCAAATTGACTAGGGGACCAAGGGCAATTGATAACAAAATGCCAACAAAAGGAATAACACTCCACATGGGCAACATGTTTCCTAAGTTTTTTCCTGCCTCGCCACCCGCAGCTAAGGCTATTTGGGGCAAGGCGAGTAGCAAAGCAAAGACGATACCTGACAAAGCACAGCATTTCTTAACAAATACACTTCTTTTCATTAAGACCTTCCTCCGTTTTAAAATTATCTGCTCTTACTGTCGGCGTTTAGCGAACAGACAGGCAGTAGACTAACAAACATATTCCCTATACAAGGCCAGTTATCCTCGGGGTATACAAAACTAGGATTCAAGTTAAATCTTTTCACTTGAATCCTTATAATATACGAATATCTTCGTGCTAAAGCAGCTTTGATTCAAGTGGAGTTTTAACTCCATCTGAAACCTACTCGAAGGCTCCCTTTAAGGACCCCCGCTCATACAAGAGGCCTTAGAGAGGCTTGGTCATCAGAGAAAAATAACTCTAGCTACCACTCCATCTTCTCAGACACCTTAGCTTTCTATGGAGCTACGCTTTTCTGGTTACTCATCAGCAGACTTCTCACCGCTTCTTCCGGCACCGGCTTGCTAAACAGATAGCCTTGGACGATTTCGCACTGATACTCGATCAATCTATTCAATTGTTTTTCAGTCTCAACACCTTCCGCAACCGACTTTGCATTGATCTGACGAGCTAAGGCAATAATGATTTCTGCTAGTTGTTTCTTGTCTCCATTTTCATCTAATTTGTCAATAAACGTCTTATCAATTTTAACCACATCAATCGGCAAGTGGTTGAGATACTTTAGCGAAGAATACCCAGAACCAAAATCATCCAGCAGTATGATAATCCCCATATCCTTTAGACACTCCAGCTTTTCGACGAGGCCTTTGCTTTGCTCCATGAAAACGCTCTCGGTGATTTCAAAACCTAAGGAACTGGGAGAAACCCCGGTTTGAGCGATGATCTCCTGAACTGTCGGGATAAAGTCGTCGGCAATTAACTGGATAACAGAAATGTTTACAGTCACTCGAAGATTGTTGTAGCCTTCTTGGCGCAAAGAGGCAACAAAAGTACAGGCATCTTGCAACACCTTGCAGCCGATAGGGATAATCAAGCCAGTCTTCTCTGCCAGACTGATAAATTGGACTGGAGGAATACTACCATATTTAGGGCTATACCAGCGGAGTAACGCCTCAAAGCCAATGATCCGCTTTGTTGCTACCTCAATAAACGGTTGATACCAAAGCTCTAATTCTTTATTAGCAATTGCTTCGCGTAGATTTCTCTCCAGCAGTATTTTTTCCCTAAGCGCCGTTTCCATCGAATGATTAAAAAATATATATCGATTCTTGCCTTGTTCTTTGGCCTGATACATAGCAAAATCAGCATTCTTCTGTAATTCTTCCATACTATCGCCATCTTCAGGAAACATCGTCACGCCAATGCTGAACGTGATATAGAGTTTTTTACCATCAATCTGCAGCGGCGACTTAACGAGCTCGGAAATCAGGGTTGCATAGGGTGCAGCTTTGCTCCTGCACACATCGTATAAAACTATAACAAACTCATCCCCGCCCATCCTAGCCAGAAATCCCTCATCGCCCACTATATCACTTAGCATACGACCAATCACCACCAATAACTTATCGCCGAGTGAATGGCCAAAGGTATCGTTTACAAATTTAAAGTTATCAATGTCAATATACAGAATCGCTCCCGAGCTGCGGGGAGAATCCTTGCGAAGAATACTATTCATTTGTTCACTCAGAGCAGCGCGATTCCATAATCCGGTCAGAGAATCATGGTAGGCAAGATATTTAAAACGTTCTTCACTCACAAAAAGTGCCTGTTGGACCTCTTCAAGCTGTTCGTACTGAGCTTGCAGCTCCTCTTGGGAGGCCACTGCCTCTTCATAAGTGGCCCCCAACTCCTCATTGCTAAGCTTAAGGCTTGCTTCGGCAACTTTGCGCTGTCTGATATTCAGCATCAGGACGATGATTGATATTGCCATAAACCAAAAGATAGCCACTGTTGTCCAGATTACTTTTTTGTTCTGTTCGTAAAATGACTGGGGACTGTTGATCAACTCACTGCCTGCGGGGACTCTGTCCATTGGCAGCTTATAATGTTGAAGTTGCTTATAATCTAAAACTGTCATGTGGCCGAGAAACTCTCGCTGTGTAACGACAGCAGGATTCTCTCCGTTCAGTATTTGCAAACCCAACAGCGCCGCTTTTTCCCCTTCTAAAGAGCCGCTAAGTACACTCCCCCCCACAGCTCCGTATCCAATTTCAAAATCATACAAAACATATAGAGGAATGCGGCTGTCTTTGCTGAATAGCTGCACATAACGTTCAAGCTCCATAACAACCCCGTTGCGATCTCGGCTGTAGGTCGCCATCAACGCTGCACTATTATCCGGAGCAGTCCGCAATTTTTCCACAATATCTTGATAGCTTTCATTATTTAATGTTTGGACAGACACTTTAGGATTAAGATTGCCGACCGCCCGTTCGAGCGGCCCTTTCGCCGCTAACCCGCTTTCCGTATTGTCGTAGATGAGATAAATTTTTTTGATGTCCGGGTTAAAACTCTTCATCACTGCTAACGTGCCATTCACATCCAGCAGTTCCTGCACACCCGCAACATTGCGCTGTCCACGGACCATCTTCCATGCCGATTCCGGATCTACGCCGACATAGACAATCGGAGCATCGGAAAAAATCTCTGCTCGGTAGTTAAGAGCAAATTCTAAAGCAGCGTCGTCGGTAGTCATAATGACATCGATAGTTTGTTTGCTATATTTCATTTTAAAAAGTTGATAAAGAATGCTCAAGTTCTCTTGTGAAGGGTTCCTTTTCCAATCTAAGTATTCAATATAAAACGTCGGTTCGAGTCCAGCGTTTTTATAAGTATTCATCATCCCTTTGTTCAGGCTGTCTGTCCATTCAAATTCCCGGGTATAGGAATTTAGGATTAAGATGTTCGGGTGCAAATGGTGAGCAGAGAATGCAACGCCAGGCGTTAATAGGCAAATAAACACTTCCATCATGATGCTAAGAATCATGCCCAGAAATACTTTCCTCACGCCATGCTTTCGCATCTCCAATACCTCCTGCATATGAACTATGTAGAAAATTACAACCTATCATGCGTCATATGATGTAAAATTCAATAAATCACTGCGATATCCTGCAACATATGTCTTATCTTGTTTTTCTCTTCAAATCTGATATAGTAAGACTTGATTCAGGTAGAATCTTGACTCCGCCTGAATCTTAGTCGCACTTGTGACTGAGGCTCGAAATCTTCGATTTCGCTTAGCCGAGGCTCCCCTTCGGGAAATGAGAGCTACAGCCTGTTAATCCTCGACCTAACAGGGCGGCCTTAAGGCTGTGAGAAGGGGAGATTAAGTGCACAACTTCGCTATAGGGAGAAGAAAAGAATGTTTGACTTTTCGGAGATACAACTGGAGAAAATTGTAGTACACAAGGTTGGCAATCGGTTGCGTGAGGAAGGGTATATTACCGCAACAGCTGAATATGAACTGACAAACGGCAATGTGGAAGAATTATTGCTAAAGTATTTCTTGTCGGCGTTTAGAGAAAAGGTAGTTTACAAATTTTTTCATCAAACAGATCTTCATCTAAACGAGCTGTATATGTATGCTAGCAACATTTTCATTGATCAGAGCCGGTTCTTTGAGCAATCGGTAAATGTACTGAAACATTTATATGAAACCTCGACTCATCCCCAGATTAAAAGCGGCGAATTTTATATGACCTATTTTTCAGGTTGTCTAATCAATGATCGTCAAGTCGATGCTATTGGCATCTTTAAGACTGAGCGCAAAGAAAACTACCTGAAAGTCAGCCAGTGGCGTAATGATTTCACAATTGACATGGATCAGGGTATTAATGTACGAAAGTTAGATAAGGGTTGCATCATTTTCAACACTGATTCACAAGACGGCTACCGGGTAGCGATAGTAGATACAGTCAACAAGACTGCTAGTGAGGCTGTGTACTGGAAAGACGACTTTCTGCGGCTGACCGATGTACAGGATGAATATTTTCATACTCAAAATCATTTAAACCTCTGCCGTGACTTTGCCGAAAACGTCTATGGCCCGTTGCATCAAGCCAGCAAAGGCGAGCAGGTCACATTCATGAATAACGCGGTTGCCTACTTTGATAAAAACCAGCACTTTCAGTTGGATGATTTTGTCGAACAAGTCGTAAAAGAACCGGAACTGATTGAGCAATTTAAGGAGCATAAAGAGCTGTTGGAGATGAACCAAGGTTTGCCTCCTGCGCAATCCTTCAGTATATCTAATCCTGCTGTTAAAAGCATCAAACGAAAGATTAAAAACCTGATCAAACTAGATACAGACATTGAAATCAAAGTGAAGACCCCGGCAGCAGAAACTAGTGAAACATCGTTTATCGAGCGCGGTTATGACGAGCTAAAGGGTATGCATTACTACAAGGTTTTCTTTAACGAGGAAGAGTAGGACGCTAGCGTCGTCTTAAAAGATACTGAACACGTTAACCGCAGAGTACGCGGAGTATGCAGAGGGTACCCGCAGAGGGTTACGGTTATTTATTCTTTGTCTCTGTGTAACCTCCGTTTCCTTTGTGGAAATGCGTTCTCCGTTTCAAATTTTAGAGCCAGCAGAGCTGGAGAAATAGATACCGTTCCCTCTGTGTCCCTCTGCGACCTCTGTGTACTCTACGGTAAAACGCAGCCTCGTTCTATCCTCTGGTAGTTCTAAAAAAGATCCCCTCTGGAGCTGTTCATTTCACACAACTCCAGAGGGGGTTTATAGCTTTAAACTTTAACTTCCCGTAAATTGCGGAACGCGTTTTTCCTTAAAGGCGGCCACACCTTCTTCTATACGCCATCTCTGCATCAATTAAATCTGCTGTAAACCTTCCTCATGATACTTACGAAGATTACTGCCAGATTATAGTCAGTGGCGATATTGAACGAACGGTTGATTAGGATGACACCGTTATTAAAGCGATAGCCTCCTGCTGATTGTAAACTGTAACACAATCTTTTCCTCTATTTTTCAATAGGGCTTGATCCACTTTATCGATTAACATATCCAAAAATTCTTCATCCGTAATTTGACAGACTCCAATGCTGGCTGTTACTGTGAAGCTCCCATGACTGTGTTTTATTCTTAACGAATGTACCGCCTGACGAATTCTCTCCGCTATGTTTGAGGCTTCCCTTGAATCCGTATCAGGAAGGCCAACAATAAATTTCTCACCATCATAGCGACCGCATATATCTGACTGCCTAACGTTATCTTGTATGGCACGAGAGACTTTGCGCAATACTGCATGACTAACGTTCTGACCATACCTATCATTAACGCGTTTAAAATTATCAATATTGATAATAGTCAGTGATATATTGCCCTCATTCTTCGTCCGCTCAAGTTTCTGGCGAATTAGCTTTTCTGCATACTGGCGACTGTTGATTTGGCACAAATCATCTATTTGAGCGAGTTCTTTAAGAATTTGGCCCTCAATTTTTTCTGTTATATCAATACAGCTGCCTATGAATCCTAAAAACTTTGCATCATTGTCGTAGAAGGGCACTCCCCTATCATTTATCCATCGGTATTCTCCGTCAAAACACTTGAGTCGATATTCCATCTCGAAAGGCTTTTGCGCAGAAAAATTATCAAGGTAAATCTTGAGGCAGCGTTCAAGGTCGTCTTTATGGACTCCTTGCGTCCAGCCATTGCCCATTTCTTCCTCTAGTTGTCTGCCAGTAAAGTTTAGCCAGGTTTTATTAAAGTAGTTGCATTTAGCATCAAGACCAGACCGCCAAATCATATTCGGTGCTGCCTCGACGATTTGTTGATACTCGTCTAAACCCAACATACCTTCCCCCCCTAAAAGCTTCACATTTGACAGGCTTATGATCTCGGCCAGTTGGCACCGCCTCTAGTACCTTCTGCTATTAATCGGTCTAAATATAGGATCGCTTCTTTCTCTGGAAGCGGATGGCTAAAAAGGTACCCTTGAATAAAGTCACACTGACATTTCACAAGTTTTTCTAATTGTTCTTTGGTTTCTACACCCTCGGCGACCACGGCCAACCGCAAAACGTGTGCCATATCTACGATAGAAGAGATGAACTGAAGTTGTGCTTCGTCAGACACAATCAGGTCGATAAACGACTTGTCAATTTTAAGGGTCTCAACCGGTAAACTTCTCAGATAGGTAAGCGAGCTATAACCGGTGCCGAAGTCATCGAGCGAAAGGCCCACTCCGATGGCTCGCAATTCTCTGAATTTATCGTTGCTGTCCTCCAGCGAATCAATAAGGGCATTCTCTGTAATTTCAATTTCCAGTTGATTCGGCTTGATTCCCGCTCTGTCTATCGCCTTGCAGACGATAGCAACAAAGTCACCAGCCACTAGTTGCCGTGGCGATACGTTGACCGATACCCGAATCTCGCCCTTTCCCATTGCTGATAGCTTACGGGCGAACCGGCAAGCCTCCTCGATCACCCATTTGCCGATTTTCCGAATCGTATCGCTCTCTTCCGCCAAGGGGATGAAACGACTCGGTGGCACCGAGCCATGCTCTGAACTCGTCCATCGCAGAAGTGCCTCAAAACTGACAACGCAGCCGCTTTGGGCGTCAACTAACGGTTGATACTGTAAAGATAGTTCCCCGCGCTCGATAGCCTCACGCAGGTCACGCTTGAGCATCATATTTTCATAGGCAGTTACCTGCAAACTAGCTTCGTGAAAACGCCAGGTATTTTTCCCACTTCCTTTGGCTGCATACATAGCTAAATCTGCATTCTTAAAGATATCTTCCACTGTGCCCCCGTCGGATGGATAGAGGGCAATACCGATACTGGCCGACATATGGATTCTGGAGTCGCCAATTTCATAGTCCCGACTAAGCAACTTGACCATATTATCGGCGAGACATCCAGCCTTCGTCTGGTCACTTTCGTTAGGAAGCAGCACGATGAACTCATCGCCGCCAATTCTTGCTACCACCGAGTGCTCTCCAGCCGCGGCAAGAATACAAGCCCCGGCTTTTACGATAACGCTATCGCCGCAGGAATGACCTAAGGTATCGTTGATCATCTTCAAATCGTCCAAGTCAATAAACAAGACGGTGCCGGTCGCCTCTCCTCGGCTTGCCTTCTCTAGCTCTCGGGCAAGACGTTCCTGTAAATATGCGCGATTTGGCAGACCAGTTAAAGAGTCATAGTAGGCCATCCGCCACATTGTTTTAACAATAATGGCATTGTCTAAAGCAATTGATGCAAGTTCAGCTAGTCGGCTTAAAATCTCTAGTTCATTGCTGCCAAAGGCTTTCTGTTCCTCACAATAGGCCAAGCCGATAATGCCAACGACCTCTCCTTCGGACTTTAGCGGTATCTGCAATACCGAACACAATTCTTCAAACTGAGCTGACACCGAATAGCGGTTTCGCCATTCGCTAAAATCGTTTGCAATCATGGGTTTACCTGTGCGGTAGACAGTGCCTGCGATACCCTGGTCGATTGGCATGTCGCGCCTAACATTCCCTTTAAAGGTACCCAAACCATGACTTTGGTAAAAGACGCCCTTTTCCTTGTCCAAGCGATAGATAAATCCATGCGGCGTACCCACCAGTTCTGTGGCACCGACGACAATCTGCTTTAGCAAATCCTCAGAGTCACGCCTGTGCATGAGCCCCAGTGCCGTATCATGGAGTGATTTTAATATAACAGTTTGCCTACGTATCGCTTCTTCCTTAATAAGCAATTCGTCAAACTGCTGCTTTAGCTCTTCGTCCGAAGCCAGCAGTTCTTCATACAGCGCCGTAATATCTTCATTATTTTTTTTCAGTTTTTTTTCTGACTCGATAAGTGAATTATGTAAGCGAGCGTTGACCAAGGCTATAGAGGCAATTTCGGCGAACTGCACTAATAGGGAAATCTCCTGATCGCTAAATCTGCGGGTAGGTTCAAGAAAAGATAAGCCGAAAACGCCAATTACTTTACTTTCTTTCTTTAGCGGCACCCAAGCAACTTGATATATTCGGTCAAAAAACGGGCCGTTCAAGCGATGTCGCGATGTACTGTAATCATCGACAACTATTATTTCCCCGGTTTTATATACTTGTCCCGAAAAGCCCTCTGTAAGTCTAATCTTCCTGCCAACATCTTGCACATAATGTCCCAAGCCGATTTTTCGTTCAAAAACTCCTTGTTCTTCATCTAAGATACTGATAAACCCATGCGAGGTACCGACCAAGTTGGCTGCACGAGAAACAATCGCCGTAAGCACATCATTCATATCTAGACTTTGCATAAGCCCCATCGCCGTTTCGTGGAGCGCCGTCAGAACCATATTCCGTTGTAGGCTTTCTGTTTCACTAGCAACCGCTTCTGTGATATCCCGGACAATGCTAACAACCGCCTCGCCCGTCAGAAGTTGAATCCGCCGCGAACTCACTTCCACTGGAAAGTGGTCACCGTTTCTGCGCATATGAATAGTGCGAAACAATATTCCTTCTTGCTGCGCTTTTTTTATTTGGGCGTCAACGGCAATACGAGTCTCGGGAGAGCGCAAATCATAAACACAAATGCTCCTGAGTTCGTCGAGGGAATAACCATACGCAGTTGATGCTGACTGATTTGCATCTATGATTTTACCGTCTGGAGCGACGACTAGAATAATATCTCTTGCTTGCTCCATTATCGTTCTATAAAATTCGTTAGTAATGTCACCCGCCGTTTTACTATGAGTATTGTTCTTTTCAGCCATCCCTTTATTCCTCCAAACACATCGCTTCGACGAAACGATTGTTCATTCCGCGCGTCGAGTATGAGTTGGGTCTAGTAACTTAAGGTAAGAGGGAAGCTTCCCTCTTACCTTAAGTTACGCAATATGACTTGATTGAATCTCTTCCAACTCGTCTTTTCTAAACAATTTAGCCAAATCAAGTATTATCAGCAGCCTGTCCTTATCTTTCCCTATGCCGCGAACATAGTCATTGCTCGCCGACATAGTCGGTACGGGTTCAATGGCGGCCTCCTGCAGCCTGATTACTTCTGTAACCTCGTCTACAACAATCCCAACCTCTTGTCCCGCCGTTTCCACAATCACTACCCGCCGGTCGACTGCACAGCCTGCCCCTACTCCAAATCGCATGGCCAATTCGATAACAGGAATCACCTTGCCGCGAAGATTAATGATACCCTTCATGTAAGCAGGCGTATTTGGCATCTTGGTCGTGCCTTTAAAGTGAATGATCTCTTTGACTTGCGTAATCGAAACAGCGTATTCCTCTTTCCCTAAGCGAAACACAACCAATTGTTCTTCCGCCATTCTTTTTGTTCCTCCTTGCTAACATCGCAGCTGAGTCTTATGATGCCTTCTACACCGTAAACTTCCTAACCGCAACTTGGAGGTCTTCCGCCATCTTAGCCAAGGCCTGGCTGGAGGCTGCTATCTCTTCCATTGATGCCGATTGTTCCTCTGTCGCCGCGGAAACGCTCTGCGTTTGGCCTGCGGTGTCCTGACTGATTCGGTCAATATCACGTACAGATGCCACGATCTGCTGGCTGCCAGACGCCATTTGCTGAATGGCAGCCGATATTTCCTTGATTTGACCTGACTCCTCATTCACCAGCAATACGATTTCTTTAAACGCCTGACCCGCAGAATTCACGACGTCGGCCCCTACCTTGACCTCGCGAGTACCGTCGTTCATCGCACCAACCGCTTTATCAGTTTCCGATTGAATCTCCGAAATCAAAATGGCAATTTGCTTGGCCGCCTCCTGAGACTGTTCAGCCAGTTTGCGCACTTCCTCGGCAACTACGGCAAAGCCTCTGCCCTGTTCGCCCGCACGCGCCGCTTCAATAGCTGCATTCAAGGCCAGCAAGTTAGTTTGTCCGGCAATCCCGGAGATGGTGTCAACAATCTGTCCGATTTCTTTCGAGCGTTCGCCAAGCTTTGTTACTACTTGCGCAGAAGTGGACACCGTCTTCTCGATACTCCCCATCTGGCTCACGGCAGCCTCTACCGCTTTGTCGCCTTGCTGGGCTGCTGCGGCAGTCTTGTCCGCCATACCTGTCACCACATTGGCACTAGCAGCGACTTGCTGGATACCTGCCGACATTTGCTCCACAACGGCAACGGCTGTATCGACCGCCTGTACCTGTTTCTCAGCGCCTTGGGCTACATCAGTAATCGTAGTTGCAACCTGATTTGCTGCCTGAGCTGATTGTTCAGCACTGGCAGTCAGTTCTTCCGAGGATGCTGCTACTAATTCTGCTGAATTGGATACCTGTTTAATTAACGAACGCAAGTTGTCAGAAGCATTGCTGAGACTCTGCAGCAAGAGTCCCATTTCATCTTTTGACTTGATTTCATGATGTTGGTTAAAAATTCCTTGAGCCATTGCTTCTGCATATGACACACCTTGCCTGATCGAAGCCAGGATCGGGCGGGTGATGAATACAGCGCTTACGCCGCCAATTAAAAGGCCGATGCTCAAAATGACAACTAAGGTTACGGTCATCTTGCTCTCCTGCTCGTTAATACCTTTAATCTCTTTTTCTATGTACTCGTTCTGCTCTTGCACGTATTTGTGTATTTCCGCAAGTAAAGTATCATTGTCTTGCGCAACAGCGGACAGATATGCCCCCGCTGCAGTTTGCCCTTGCGTATCATATATTTGAACTACCTTTATTAAGTGAGGCACAAATTTGTTTCTAGCATCGGCAACAGGTTTTAGTGCTTCTTTAACTCGCGCATTTTTATTAAGGTAGTTGAGAGCAGCGTCGGCCGCTTTCGTCGCCTCACCTAAATCCTGTTTAAACCGGGGGTTGCCGGTGGCCAAATAGCCCCGAACTGCAGCCGCTTCACGAGCTGTCTCCAGAGCAAGCAATTTAGTATTATCCCCTAGCGGCATACGATAATTAGTTAGAGTATTCGTTGCCTTTTCGATAGCTTGATATTGAAAATAGAATGCCCCCACAATCACCAGCATGATTGCCAGCATAATGCCAAAGCCACCATAGATCTTTGTACTAATCTTCATTGCGGTGTTCCCCCTCAAACTTTCATTGCATGTTCGCTGTTTCCTATACGTGTTACACAACCTAATCCGACACTTGCCTCTTCACTCCTTTTTCGGTCGCCTATTGGATACCATATTTGATAAAAAAATAAGACGGCAATAGCCAGTCTCATAAACAGTTAGCTAATGCTAATTGGCGGCTTGGCATCATAGACGTTAATTCGTCCTTAGACCCATTGCTTTGCGTCCTTATCTTTCAACAAGTTTGCCATATGAAAATGCATCTATTTTCTTCTGAATACTATAGTCTGTATAACAATAGTGTTACCTGGCATATAATTGGATATATGATAGACAAAAAATTCGGTCTGATACTAAAAAAATTAAGAACGGCCAAAGGCATCAGCCAAGAAAACTTTGCTCTCAATACTGGACTTCACCGCACTTACATCAGCCAATTGGAAAGGGGCCTAAAAAGTCCGTCTTTACGGACAATCGGCAAAATCTGCGGAGAGCTTGGCATCTCCCTCGTGCGGCTAATGGAGTATCTAGAGCAAGAACGCTAGCCTTTTCTTATGTAAATGCCTATTATGAGGAACTTTGTCGGTTTAACGAATACTATAGTATTCGTTAAACCGACAAATAACTCCTTCGTGCTTTTGCTTGATTTTATTAGCACAACATATTCGATGATAACCTAGGAAACCAGTAGACCCTTCCTCACCATTCAGGATGACCCCACTTCTCTATATACTTGCAAAAGGCGTGCCAACTGAGGCACTCCTTTTAGAATTTACTATACACCAATAAATAGTTGATCTATTTTAGACATTTCGACATTTCTGCCGCACACATCAATGTCGTTTTTTGACACATTGTGTCAAGATGATGCGTTCAAGTGAAACACCTTACTCTTTGGCCGCTCGTTCCAATATCCTATATAACGAACTGCGCGATATTCCGAGGTATCGCGCCGCTGCCGCTTTGTTGCCATCGTTGATATGCAGCGCATGCTGAACTAATTGTTCAATGTGGTCATCTAAGACAGACCCCGCATCAGTGGTCTGGATAAGATTAGCCTTAGCCGGAATCTTCTCCGGTCTCTGCGTCAAGCGGGTTAGGTGGCTCGGTTTGAGTTCTTCATCATCAAACATAAAGACGACCCATTCGATGATATTTTTTAGTTCTCGAACATTCCCCCGCCACTCATAGGTGCTTAGGATTTTAGCCGCATCTTCGTCTATGCGTTTGAAGCATTTTCCTCTCATCTTGGCAGACTCTTGCAGAAACGTCAGCGCTAACGGTACGATCGCGTTAGGCCGCTTGCGAAGCGGCGGAAGAACAATGTGACCGACTCTCAGCCGGTAGAATAAGTCCTGCCGAAAGTTCCCCTTGTGAATGGCATCTTCTAAATCCATATTTGTCGCACAGATTATTCGCACATTCGTGCGAATCTTTCTTACACCACCGACTCGGTAGAATGTTTTCTGTTCAAGCACTCGCAGCAGCTTGCCCTGCAGTTCAATCGGTATCTCAGCCACTTCATCTAAAAACAGCGTTCCTCCCTCAGCCAGATCAAACTTGCCTTTATGCCCTGCAGCCGATCCGCCGGTGAACGATCCGCTTTCATAGCCAAAAATCTCACTTTCAAACAAACTAGGCGTAATTGCCGCACAATTGATGTCAATAAAGGGCTGCGTTCCCTCATCGCCGCCGGAATGAATGATGCGGGCAACGATCTCCTTGCCGGTACCGGTTTCCCCTTGGATTAAGACCGGGATCGAACGATCGAGATGATAAAGCTTTGCTTGCTCTAAAACAGCCTTCATCTCTTGCGAGAAAACTCCCAGCTTCATGGTCTGACCATCATAGTGTACGGTATCAGGCAAATTCTTGCTAACGTCGGTTCCGTCCTTCGCATTTATCGTGCCATGCCACTTTCGCTTATCTTCCACCTGTTTTAGGATGCGCACCAAATCCTTCGCGTCAACCGGCTTTAACAGATAGTCCATAGCGCCCGCACGAATGGCCTCAATCGCTGACTCCAGCGTACCATGCCCGGTAACAAGCACCACATCAAGCTGACCGCAGCCTGGAAGCGCAGCGATGGTCTGCATAAGGTCAATACCAGATAATCGGGGCATTCTTATATCTGAGACCACCAAATCGAAGGTCTTCTCCGCAATCTCCCTAATAGCTTGCTCAGCGTTGGCGCACTCGACTGTAGAGTGGTTTAGGCGGCTTAAGAATCTTGTAATAGTAGAGCGACTGACTTTATCGTCATCAACCACTAAGATTTGCATTGATCTCACCTTTCCATGCATAAACGGGGAACTCTAGCCGAAAAATCGCTCCACCGTACTCATTGTTGAATACATCGATTTTGCCGCTCCAACTGCTTACAATTGCCTGCACAATTGGCAAGCCTAATCCCATGTTCTCCGCATTGCTCTTGGTAGAAAAGAACGGATCAAACAGTCTATCGAGGTCTTGCGGATTAATACCGCTGCCATTGTCGCTAATCTCAACAATTGCTAATCCATTGCTTACAATGGTTGTGACAACTATCCGCTTTGTTGCAGATTCGGTTTGCTCAAGGACTTGCACTGCGTTCTTAATGAGGTTTGTTACCACCTGTTCCAGCTGTGTAAAACTGCCTAAAATACTGAGGCACTCCGGACTTAGTTGCTTTTCAATAGCAATACTACCAGCCTGCAGCTTAGGCGCCATCAAACTTAAGGATGACTCAATGGCTGCATTGACATCTGTTGGCGCTAAAATCGCGTTGTTTTTGCACAGTGCCTTGATAGATGACATCACATCAGCAATACGGTCTGCTTCGTCAGATATTTTCTCAAATTCTTCCATAAGTTCATCCACGCCGGACTGTACGCCTATCTTCTGCAGATACAAGACTCCGCTTGCCGCCAATTTAATCGAGTGCAGTGGCTGGTTAATTTCATGAGCTATCCCTGCCGCCATCACCCCGAGAGTCGCTAACTTCTGCGCCTTAATCATCTTCAGTTCGGCCTCGGCTGTCTTTCGCTGCGCCTGCCTTGCCTCTGTGACATCCCGAATCATAATCAGCGCCTCAGAATCATCTATGCCAACAACTCTCGCTTCTTCTATTTGTGGCAGTCTGTTATTAAGCTGCAGATCATATTCGAAACACTGTACCTCGTCAGTGGAGATGGCGGCCTGAATCTTTTCCATCAGTGGCGACCAATACTCAACCGGCAGTTCTTTTAAGTTATCCTTAACGAAAAGCTGTTTTCCTTTTGCAAGCTGATAATCTAACAGTCGCCCCTCCTTATTCACTCGAAGCAATATGTCAGGAACAGAACGGAGTAGCGCCCGGCTCGCCGCCTCGCTTTTCTCCAACCTCTCTAGTTCCAGTTTGCGTCTCATAGCGCTAGCAAATATCTCGCCAATCATCTGGCATAAAGCCGCTTTCCTAGCATTTCGTTCTTTTGCCTCGCCTACGTGCGAATAGCCCAGAACCCCGACAAGCTTTCCATCGCAAACCATCGGCACGATTAAGCCTGATTTGATCTCGAGCGCAGCTAAGGGCGCTTTATCCTCTTCCGTTGTTTCACTCTCATCAATATAGACGGGGTCACCCTTCTCCAACCGCCTTTTCCATCCCGCATATGGGCCATTGAGTAAATTCACTGTTCTAGGGATATCAAAGAAATTATCTGCGCGTGACCAGGAATGAGACAAAACCGCTTCTTCTCTATTCTCGGTAATGCGATAAATGAAGCTTCGGTCAACGACGAGAAAATCCGAGACTTCCTGCAAAGAAGTCATGATATATTCGTCTACCTTCTTTATATCTCCATTAATAAATCGAGCTGAGATCAGCCTGATAAGTTTTTCAAAATCAAGTTGACGTTTTAGCTCATACTGCGCCTTTTTCCGTGCGGTAATATCCCTGGCTATCGAGATAACCAAGGACTTCCCCTCGTATTCTAGAACATGGGCATTTACCTCAACCGGGATTTCCTGACCTGCCTTGGTAACATGGATTGATTCCAGCATGGCATGCCCGTTTGTGGCTATGCTTCGCCAAAATACCTTCCATGCATTTGACCCCATTATATCCTTAGATACAAATCGCCCAATCGGCATACTGATAAACTCTTCTCTAGCATACCCGAGGCTACGTAGACCTGTGTCGTTCACTTCAACCATTTTTTCCGGCTGACCATCTTTCATACGGTAGACATAAATGGCGTCATTGCCGCCATTGAACAGTATCCGGTACAGCTCTTCCGCCCGTCTGCGCTCGATGACCTCATGTTGCATGAGATGTCGTAATACTCGTTCCCGGTCAGCCAACGCCTCAATTGCCTTGCTCTTCTGCAGCGCCACAGCCGCCAGGTCACCAAAAGCTGTCACCAGCCGAATATCGTTATCGTTAAAGCCGCCAGGCTTATTCGCAAGTCCTAGCAGTCCTATAGGAACTCCGCCTGCCCTTAGCGGAGCAAACAGGACATTGCTAAGAGCAGCATGTCCCGCAGGCAGTAGCTTTTGTGATGCGTTATTTCTAAAGTCGTTGTCAATAAGCGGTCTCCCAGTTTGATAAGCCATTCCATGCATTCCGCGTACTGGCATAGGCAAAGACGGGTCGTTAGTACAACGCTGCATTCCCGGGTCAATATAGAGTGCTTGGTTCCTCTCGTTACGATCACCATCAAGCAAGGAAACATACCCACATTCAGCGCCTACTAGCTTTTTGCAAGATTCAAATAGGGCTTTTGCAGCATCCTGAAGATTATCGCAACGCAGGACTGAATTTACCCCCTCAATTAAGGCGGCAGCTTCATCCCTACTTTGTTCACTATTGACGTACATGTCAGGACTAGACAAGACATTTTCCTCCAATGACGATATTTGATGAATTTCGACAATTAGTTAAGAATACCTCTCATAATCAATTCTGATGCCAGCAAGTATAGTTGGTATGGGGAAAATCAACCAAGATGTTCGATTGCCGACATCATCAGTGGTACTTAGACATAAGAAAAAACCGCTGAGCGGTCTTTTGAGAAAGTACGGGGTGCGATAGCACAAACGCCACAAGCGGCACTAGCGCCACTATGGACGACTAACATCTAAGACCTGCCCTTAACTAGGCATTAGCCTTAGCGGAGGTTAAGGTGTACCGTCGGTCGAGCGCTTAGGCCGTCCATGGCCCGCTCGACACTAGACACGTCCTGTGTCGTCGGAGCGGGGCTAATGCCTGGCTAAGGGCCGCCACTAAATAACTGCCGAGCCTTACGGCACAAGGCTTCACCGCTTCAAAAAACTTATAAATTCTGGTACGTTAAGAAAAAACCGCTGAGCGGTCTTTAGGAAAGTACGCGAGCGCTAACCGCAGAGTACGCAGGGTCTCAGAGGGCACCCGCAAAGGTCCACTCTGCGACTTCTGTGTACTCTGTGGAAAAATGTTACCTTTCTTCTATCTTTGGGCACTTTCTGGCAGTTCTAAAAAGCCCCCCTAGTGCTGTTCATTTCGCACAACTCTAGAGGGGGGCTTTAGCTTTAAACTTTTTTACTTGCCTGTAAACTGCGGGACGCGCTTTTCCTTAAAGGCGGCCACGCCTTCTTTATGATCGGCGGTTTGCATACAAAGAGCCTGCACGTCAGCCTCAAATTCCAAGACGGTTTCTAAATCAAGGTTATTGCTGCGATTCAGCACCCGTTTCATTAAGCCGATGGCTATTGGAGCAGAATTGGCCAGTTTTTCAGCAAACTGACATACCGTTTCCGGCAGCAACGCATCGTCAACCACATGATTGACAACACCCAAGTCTAATGCGGTCTCGGCATCAATCAGATCGGCTGTAAACATCAATTCCTTTGCCTTATGCATTCCTACTACTTTTGGCAGCAAATACATGCCACCACAGTCTGGCACGAGTCCAACCTTGACAAAGCTTTGTCCGAATCGCGCTGTTTTTGCGCAATAAACAATGTCACACGCCAGCGCTAAATTAAAACCGGCGCCTGCAGCCACGCCATTTACCATTGCCACAACCGGCTTTTCCATATTCATAATCATCGCAGCGATGTTGCCGGCATCGGCAATAAAGCCTCTAGCGGCGGCAGGCTCAGTTAGGCTTGCCAAATAGCTGAGATCACCGCCGGCGCAAAACGCTCTCCCATTCCCGGTTAGGACAACCGCTTTTACGTCACCATCACTCTGCACCTCATGTAGAATGGCAGTAAATTCATCGACCAGCTCGCGATTCAAAGAGTTCATGGTCGCAGGTCTGTTTAAGGTAATAGTGGCAACACCATTGCATTTTTCTAATATTACGGTTTTTTCTTGCATCATTACTCCCCCTTATCTCGCTAATGTATAATCATATAGTATTTATATGTTGCACCATTATAATCCTTCCTGTATGATTATGTACATGTTAACTGCTTGATTACAGTTAACCTTCTATATAACCACTTTATTTTACCAGAGGAGGATTTTTTGTGGAGTTATTGTACGTCGCACCATTTGTCGGTCTCGTTGCTCTATTATTCGCAGGATACTTCATGGTCAGTGTATTAAAGGAAAGTCAAGGGACGCCGAGAATGCAGGAAATCTCTCAGGCTATCTTTGAAGGCGCCATGGCGTACTTAAATCGCCAATACAAAACGCTCATACCCTTTACCGTAGTTATCTTTGCAATACTCTTTGCAGTAGACGGGTATAAGCTGGCAGTCTCCTTTCTTGTTGGTGCAATCTGTTCGGCAATAGCCGGCTATGTAGGAATGACCTCGACTACCAAAGCGAATGCGCGCACCACCGAAGCGGCTCGCCACAGCCTGAATAAAGCACTAAATGTTTCCTTCAAGGCGGGAGCGGTTATGGGGATGTCTGTCGCCGGTCTTGGGTTGCTCGGCGTTTCTGTGCTTTATATCCTGTTCCGTGACCCTGTTGTCATCAACAGCTTCGCTTTCGGCGCCAGCGCAATCGCCTTTTTTGCCCGCGTAGGAGGCGGTATCTTCACTAAAGCAGCCGACGTCGGAGCTGACCTTGTTGGTAAAGTCGAAGCCGGAATTCCTGAAGATGATCCCCGGAATCCCGCTGTTATTGCAGATAATGTCGGCGATAACGTTGGTGACACTGCAGGCATGGGTGCAGACCTCTTTGAGTCCTATGCTGCTACTGCGATTGCGGCAATGCTAATTGGCAATACTCTACTAGGCGTCAATGGCGTGCTTTTTCCCCTTCTGATCGGGGCCGCTGGCATTGCGGCATCCATTATTTCCACCTTCATTGTGCGTACGTCCGAAGACGGCGATCCACAGGCGGCTCTGAATATGGGCCTGTGGGGAACCAACATCATCACAGGCATATTTGCCTACCTATTGGCCAACTACTTGTTTGGCGCGAAAGGCTTTGGCATCTTTGTCGCCATCGTTTCCGGCCTTGCTGTGAACGTTCTTATCGGTATGATTACCGAGCACTATACTTCCCACGCTAAGCTACCGACCCGTGAAATTGCCGATGCTTCCCGAACCGGCCCGGCTACCAACATTATTACTGGCATCGCAACCGGACTTAAAAGTACCGCAGCCCCTACGCTCGTATTTGTCTCGGCAACATGGTTGGCTTATACAATGGCTGGCACTTATGGCATTGCTATGGCTGCTATGGGTATGCTATGCACCGCTGCCATGGTCGTCGCAGTCGACTCCTTCGGACCGGTTGCTGACAATGCTGGCGGCATTGCGGAAATGGCTGAACTGGGACCCGAGGTCCGGGTAAAAACAGATAAACTTGATGCGGTAGGAAACACCACTGCCGCTATCGCTAAAGGCTTCGCAATCGGTTCTGCGGCATTAACTGCTTTAGCTCTGTTTGCCGCATTCGCTGAAGAAGTCGCTAAAAACCCCAGCTTGACTGGCTTGTTATCAAATGGCCATTTGGTCGTAAACCTTACCGAGCCAAATGTTATTATTGGTATATTCTTGGGAGCGGCTGTTCCTTTCCTTGTCTGCGGTATTACCATGGAAGCGGTTGGCAAAGCGGCCTTTCAAATGATTGAAGAAGTCCGCCGCCAATTCCGTGAAATTCCCGGCATCATGGAAGGTACTGGCCGCCCTGACTACGCCAGCTGCGTCGACATCAGCACTCGCGCCGCCATCAAAGAAATGGTCGTGCCCGGACTCTATGCTGTAGGTTCACCAATCGCGGTAGGCTTTATCCTAGGCGCAAAGGCTCTCGCCGGCTTCCTCGCAGGCATCACCGCCGCAGGAGTTCTGTTGGCGATATTTATGGCCAATTCAGGCGGTGCTTGGGATAATGCAAAAAAATATATCGAAACAGGCAAGCTTGGTGGCAAGGGTACCGCTGCCCATGCGGCGGCTGTCATTGGCGACACCGTCGGAGACCCCTTCAAAGACACCTCCGGTCCGGCGATGAACCCTCTAATCAAAGTTGCCGGAACCATCTCTCTGCTGATCGCTCCATTGCTTTTCTTCTAGACTGCTACCATACGTAAGAGGCCCTAAGTATGCAACACTTTTGCATACTTAGGGCCTTCTTTTTCGGCACTAGGTTCCGTTCCTTGCGCTACGAGGCTTAAAAATGCTGGAAACCAAAGATTCGATCGTCTTAGAAAAAGCCAAAGCGTCTGTTTCCCCTTCCTCCAGCAATCCACCAAGGTCGACCATTCAACGCATTTACGGCATCCCAGGCTACATTGATCGCTCTCAAGAGAATCCAACTGCCGAATAAAAAAGAGGCTAGCAAGCAGGCAATAAGCGAATACTCGTCCCGCCATATCTTAAGAATAATCCATCCGAGGAAGCAGATCTCGACACTTCCAATGATTGTCGGCAGCGCTGCCTTTACAAAATATCTCACGATTCCCATGATTCACGCTCCGCTCAATTGTGATGTTATAGTATTTCCCCATCATTAATTAATCCTCCTTCATTCCTAACTAAATATTTTAAATTTTCAGTTTTGTTATTATATACAGAAACCCCTCTGGAAGCTATTAAAAACTCCAGAGGGGTTTCTGTATACGTAACTCTCACTTCTGCGAGCAAACAACTTCCTGTTTTCCTCCCAGAACATTCACCGCGAGACCGCTCATCACTAGTATGGCGCCCAGGCCCTGTAAAAGAGAAATCGACTCTCCCAGCAGAACAATTGAGCTGCTCAAACCCACGATCGGCACCAGCAAAGATAGCGGCGAAACCACAGCGGCGGGATAGCGGGAAAGCAACTTGCCCCATAGACCGAAACCAGCCAGAGTGGCAAAAAATGCTATATAAACAAGCGAACTCACGCTAATCCAGTTCAGAGTCTGATATGCAGCCAGCCAAGCGTCATAGCCTTCTAACAGCCAGGATAAAAGCAATAAAGGCAAGATGGCGACAGCGCCGGCCCAAACCACCAGTGACAACATTGAAAAAGGAGGCGCGGAAACCGTTATCTGACGCATAACGATGTTGCCTGCACTCCAACTGGCGGCAGCAGCCAGTGTCAGACCAAAGCCTACAATTGTCATCTCTCCGCCTTGTTGAACACCGATAATTGTCATGCCACAGGCGGCGATCACAAGACCAGCCAGATGGTTCCAGCGCCAACGTTCTCCCAACCAGGCAACAGCAATCAATAAAGTAAAAAAGGCCTGTGATTGAAGGACAAGCGAGGCCAAGCCTGCTGGCATACCAACCTTCATGCCGATAAACAGCAGAGAAAACTGTCCCACATTAAGCGATAATCCTAGCGCTACCAAAGAGCGCCACGGAATTGGCGGGAGCGGCAGAAAAAAGATAATCGGGAAGCACGCGAGCACAAATCGCAGTGCTCCCAATAACAACGGCGGCATATCTCGCAAACCCAGTTTAATCGCAATAAAGTTAAGACCCCATACGGTAACAACAACTAAGCCAATCAGCAGATCCCGTCTTTGCATCCGATCAGACAGACTCTAATGATTCAATAACTGGCGGCGTAAAGCTTGCAGGCGATTCAATAATTTCGGTCAGCAAGCCCATTTGGTCGAGCAAGTCGACGAAAGGTCTTGCAGGCAATTCTTCAACATTGACCATTTGTTTTACATCCCAATCGCCGCGGGCCACCAAAATCGCCGCCGCCACTGGCGGAACTCCTGCCGTATAGCTAATGGCTTGGGACTCCAGTTCCTCGTAACACTCAGCATGATCACAGATATTATAGATGAAGACGGAGCGTTCTTGATTATCTTTAGTACCTTTGATGAAATTGCCGATACAGGTTTTACCGGTATATCCAGGCGCCAACGAGGCCGGATCAGGCAGCAAGGCTTTTAAGACCTTAATCGGCGCAATTTCCACACCATTAGCGATTTTTACCGGTACTTCTGAGGTGAGCCCAATATTCGACAAAACGGAAAACACATTCAGATAGTGATCGCCAAATCCCATCCAAAAACGAACTGAATTCGCGTCAATATTCTTTGATAAAGAATGCAGCTCATCATGCCCGGTTAGGTACACAGGCTGAGTTCCTACCACCGGGAAATCATAGTCTACACGGATGGAATGAACCTTCTGCAACATCCATTGCCGATTGTTCCAGGTCCACACCTTTTTAAATTCCCGGAAGTTAATCTCTGGATCGAAGTTGGTGGCAAAATATCTGCCGTGGCTACCGGCGTTAACATCCAAAATATCAATCGTATCAATGGTGTCAAAATACTCATCTTTCGCCAAGGCGCACCAGGAATTAACCACGCCAGGATCAAAACCGATACCTAAAATGGCGGTGATCCCGTTTTCTTCACAACGCTGTTTGCGCTTCCATTCGTAATTGCCATACCAGGGCGGATTCTCACAAACCTTGTCCGGATCTTCATGAATCGCTGTATCCATATATACTGCTCCGGTTTCGATGCAAGCCTCCAAGACAGACATATTAATATAGGGCTGACCCACATTGATCACAATCTCTGACTGAGTCTCTTTAATGAGATTAATCAATGAGGGGATATCCATCGCATCCACTCTGCGTGAATAGAGTTTCTTCGAGGAATCCTTCAAGTTGTTTTTTCGCAGCACGCTTTCAATGATGGTATCACACTTTTTCTGCGTACGCGAAGCGATGCAAATATCACCCAACACATCGTTGTGCATCGCACATTTATGGGCAACAACATGGCCCACTCCCCCAGCCCCGATAATTAATACATTCTTTTTCATTTTTTCCTCCTCGGCTTGTCATTCTTTAAGGTACATTTATGATAAGTTATTTAGGAAATCTGAGTAAGTGAATTGACGGACGACCTCAACCGTACCATCAAGTCTGCGCACAGCGATAGCCGGCATCTGCAGTCCATTAAACCAATTTTTCTTGACCATCGTATAGCCTGCTGCATCGGCAAACCGAATTTCATCACCAATTGCGAGCTTATCTTTAAACTGAAAATTACCAAACACATCTCCCGCCAAACAGGAGCGTCCGGCAACCATGTATTGATGCTCGCCGCAGTTAGTAGACTCCATCTTGGCCGACAGGCGGTATATCAGTAGATCCAGCATATGTGGCTCAACGGAAGCATCGACAATAGCAATATCGATTTCGTTATGCACTACATCAACCACGCTGGTGACCAGCTCGGCGCAACCGCTAATGGCGCTCTCGCCGGGTTCTAAATAAACTTGAACGCCAAACTCGGCGGCAAAGTCGGCGAGCTTCTTACTGAAGGCTTCAACCGGGTAACCTTCTTTGGTAAAATACAATCCGCCGCCCAGACTTACCCACTCTAACTGTCTGAGTATATCCCCATAACACTCGCCGATTCGGTCAAGCTGCTGCGAAAATGTTTCCAGATCATCATTCTCACAATTGTAATGAAACATTAGGCCGCTAAGCTGGGGAAGCTTTTGGGCCAGCATCTGCTTGTCCGCCACTCCCAGCCGCGAATACTTACGGGCCGGATCTGCCAGATCAAAACCGGAGTGACTGAATCCCGGATTGACGCGTAAACCAAGCTTGGCTGGTTTGACTAGATCGCAATATCGCTCAAGTTGGGAAATGGAGTTGAAGATGACTTTGTCGGCATACCCAACTACGGCGCGAATGTCCGACTCTGAATAACCAACACAATACGCATGAGTCTCTTTGCCAAATTTCTCAAAACCCAGGCGCGCTTCAAACAGTGAACTTGAAGTTGTGCCATCCATGTATTGTTTCATCAAGTCAAATACGCACCAAGTAGAAAAGCACTTCAGCGCTAATACCGACTTCGCCCCGGAAAGCAGGCGCACTTGCTCAATGATTTGCATATTCCGCAATAGTTTTTTCTCATCAATTAAGTAGTAGGGCGTCGCTATTTTCATTTTGTTAAACTCCTATTTTTACATCAAAATTAATAATAGCAAATTATATCGCATTTGTCGATGCTTGTTGAAAAAAGAAGAATTTTTGGTAACATTTGTTAATGATCTATCATTTGCACTAAGAGGGTACCCACTCCTTTACTATTTGCAACTACATATACTATAATTTGTGCAGAGACTGGGTGTTAACTGCTATAAAGTAACAGGAGTACAACGGGATGAATCTAAAAAGCTTTTTTGACTTTGTTGAAATTCGCACAAAACTCGCCAGTGTTACACCATTTCTTATTGGGACTCTATATGCTTTATATAAATATGACAGTTTTAAATTTGAAAACGCCATTATTATGTTTATTTCTCTTTTCGCTTTCGACATGGCGACAACTGGCATCAATAATTATCTAGATTATAAAAAGGCGCATAGTAGAAAGGGCTACAACTACGAGAAACACAACGCTGTCGTCAATCATGACATAAAGGAGTCTACCGCGCTGGCAGTTATCGTTATGTTGTTGACTACCGCTACAGCTTTAGGCGTATTTTTGACTTTAAAAACCGACATAGTAGTTCTGGTAATCGGTGTGCTTTCCTTTACAACAGGGATATTATATACCTTCGGACCTGTTCCGATTTCCCGAATGCCTTTAGGGGAAGTCTTCTCAGGTTTTTTCATGGGCTTTATCATCATCTTCTTAGCAGTATATATCCATATATTTGATCAGGGAATCGCGCTGCTGTCCTATAGCGGGACGATGTTAACCATCCACTTAAACCTCATTGAGGTTCTTTCGCTATTCCTGTTTTCCATACCGGCCATTGCGGGTATTGGCAATATCATGCTTGCTAATAACATCTGTGATCTGGATGAAGATATTCTGAATAAGCGCTACACCTTGCCTCACTATATCGGCAAGGAAAAAGCATTGAAGCTTTTCAAAGCATCATATGATATTGGCTACTTCTCCATTATAATCGCAGTGGTCCTAAATGTTGCTCCGACGATTATATTGCTGGCGATTTTGACTAAAATAGTATTAGATAAAAACATAAAAAGGTTCGCACATAACCCATCAAAGCGGGAACCCTTTGTCCTTGCGGTGAAAAACTTTATAGTGGTCAATGGAGCGGTCGCTTTGCTCTTAGGCATAGCGGTAGTCGAGAAATACGTATTTTAGCACCTCCAGTAAAGAACCCCGAGCGATTCCCACACAATCGCTCGGGGTTCTTTTATGTTTTGAGGAATCAACCCCTACTTTATAAATTGATTCGACGGCCCTCTTCAGCTGACCAATAGGCTGCGTAAATCGCCTGAATCGTATTCTGTGCCAGATCCAAATCAGACAGCGGTTTGCGGCCGGTTGCAACGCATTCCATGAAATCCTGAATTTCTTGCATATAGCCACGTGTCCACTCTTCTTGAAGGCAGACATATTGCCAACCGGTCTTGCGGTCGACCTTTTCCGTTATATACACATCTGCCAGCTTCTGCTCATCTGTCATGTAGGTTACCATATGATTGTTGGGGGCGATGTTAGCAAACAGTACGCCACCATTGGTATATGTCTCAACTAAGTTTCGCACACCGCCTAAAATCATATCTCCTGCAAATACCGTTGCCTTAGTGCCATCGGTGAAGGTTAGATTCATCATCGCCCAGTCCTCTACGTCAACTGGGTGGGAAAAGATGTACTTGCGTTCGTCGCCAATCAGCCCATCTCCCAGATTACCTACATCACAAACAATATTGGCAATCGAAATGTTCTCTCCCCGGGATTTGGCTTCTACCTGCTTTAGATAAAGAGCCGCACTCAACGGATGACAACCTTGGCGAATCAGCGCCCCGCCTCCAGTCATATCCCACCTCGCCGCGTGTTCAGCGTGTGAACCGCTATGACTTTCCTCAGCTTTCATGAACAGAACTTTATCCTTGGTCGCCCGCAGCATCTCGGCCGTTTTACTAATTGCTGGCGCGTACACCCAGTCCTCGGCATATAGGAATAGTTGCCCGCTGCCCTGGATTACCGCGCGAGCTTTTTTCATTTCGGCCATTACCTGCTCATACATCAGCCCTTTCTGCACCTTGCGACCGATGGGCACAGCGTCCCCTTGGCGTCCAAAATAGCCGGTAAACGGTTTTTCACAGATAACATGTTTTCCAGCCTGCATGGCTTCTACTGCCATATCGGCATGAAGCGAAGGCGGAGTGCAAATATCCACTACATCAATATCCTTGTCGGCTAGCAAGTCCCGAAAATCGCGATAAACGGTGGGTATATGATGCCGTTTGGCAAAATCCAATACATGGTCTCCACGGGAAACAACAGCGCTGATCTCAATGTTTAGACCATATACCCTTCGATACGCATACATATGTAATTCTGCGATGAAACCACTGCCGACAATACCTACTCTGATTGTTTTCATATTTTCTCTCCTTATTAGGGTAATGGCACATTCAGCAGGTTAGCGAATAATGCATATAAAACTGCCGAACAAAGTATGCCGTTGATGGTAACCCCTTTCCAGTACTTTTTAGGTTGACCGGAAATAAGCAAACCAGTTACCACCAAATATCCCGGCGTGCTGACCAGATAACCCAGACGCGGCAACAAAAACAAATAAATAGCAGTCGCAACCAAGATATACAAGAGCGCTGGTTTGGGCAACGTTACCTTTTCTCCGGATCCTTTTGGAGAAAAGAAAGTCATAACCAAAATACTGAGAGCAAACGCACCCAGACAACCGCCGATCAAGCGTGGAAAAAAGCCTGGTCCCAATTCACCATATTCTATTGGCATATGATTTGCTTCATTGACAATAAAGCATGCGAAAGCAATAAGTATACCGGCAGATAGCAGATTAAGAGTACGCATCGGCATACTGTCTGCCCCCTTTTCCTTGTGGATATCTTTATCTCCGTCGTTGAGTTAAGACTCTCGCCGCGGCGGCATTACTTCAGGTGGGGCAGAGTCCCCACCTGAAGTTTCGATGTTCAGCTTGCTAACGAGTTACTGTTGTTTTTTTATCAAACCTGCTTGTTTAAGCAGCGGAGTAAGCAGCTTTGTTTCATTGTTCATGAACGTATGGAAATTAGCGCCGGTATCATAACGGATGCCAAAGTCGCCTTTTTCCATAAATGCGATAAAATTGGGATCTTCCATCGCTTTCTTGAAACCGTCATGGAGAACTTTCACCACTGCATCTGGAGTTTTTGCCGGAACAGTCATACCGCGCCATACGCTAAACGCCATGTCGTATCCTTGTTCCTTAGCTGTCGGCACGTTGGGGAAGCCTTTCATTCTATTGCCGTCCAAAATAGCCAGCAGTCTGATCTTGCCTGCCTTGACGTGTTGGCTCATCTCGGCTGCGGTAATACAAGCTGCGTCGGCATGGCCGCCTAACAGATCGGTAATAGCCGCCGCTCCGCCTGAAGGAAATGGCATAATAGTGAATTTAGCGCCAGTTTTTTCTTGGAAGCTCAGTCCCGCCAGATGGGTAATTGCTCCCGGGGCAAGAGTCGCCAGCTTTAATGATTCCGGTTTTTGCTTGGCAACGGCAATCAATTCTGCCAGTGTTTTATACGGACTGTCAGCTCTGACTGCAATTGAGATAGGATCTGAATTGGTCATGAGAATGGATTTGTAGTCATCCACTTTCCATTTTACATTGCCCATAATGGGATGCAGCACAGTTTCAATCGCAGCCGCTGTCACCGTATAACCGTCAGCCGCCGCATTTACGCCGTCGGTCATACCTACTGCACCGTTTGCTCCTACTTTATTAATAATCGTCACTGGCTGCCCAAAAATGGGTTCAGCTGATTTAGCCATAGCGCGCGCAATCGCATCTGTACCACCGCCAGCGCCATACGGCACAATGATTGAAATTGGTTTTGTCGGAAACTTCGGAGCCTCGACCTTTTTCTCACCGCCACAGCCTGTTAGAGAGAGAACCAGCGCCAGAATAATCAGACCTGCCATCCATGTTGTTTTTCTCACTTTTCTTACCTCCCTAATATTTTTGATTAGCAGTCGATTTTCACGCCAGCTTTTTTAGCAACCCGCTGTTGATACCAGTCCTGAACCCATGGCCAAATCAGCGTGATTGCAGCAATCACTAGCAAGGTTAACGATATCGGTCGAGTGATAAAAATAGAATAATCCATATGCGAGCCCAATAAGGCACGCCGCATATTTTCTTCCGCAATAGGACCCAGAAGTACCCCTAAAATTAGCGGCGCTATCGGATAGCCTAGTTTTTTCATCAGATAGCCTACTGCTCCGAAGAAGGCTACAACATAGGCGGGAAAGATCCCCCCCTCGGATGCATACGAGCCAGTGATACACAAAACTAGGATTACCGGCCATAGGTAGTGCTTAGGAACGGTAGTCATCTTGGCAAAAAAAGGAGCGCCCAATAGCCCAATCGGCAACACCCACAGATTAGATATGATCAATCCCAGAAATAGCCCATAGACAATTTCCGGATGTTCTGTAAACAACATTGGCCCCGGCCGCAGTCCTTGTAGAATCAGCGCTCCCATCATAACGGCAGTACATGGATCACCAGGAATTCCCAGAGTAAGCATTGGCACCAGATCGCCGCCAACCACAGAATTGTTACCTGACTCTGATGCAGCTAATCCTTCTATCGATCCAGTTCCAAACTCTTCCGGATGTTTCGACCAAAGCTTAGCCTGCGCCCAGGAGATAAATGATGCGATGTTTGCGCCGGCAGCAGGCATAATGCCAATAAATACGCCAAGTACACTGCCAATAATTGTCGGTTTCACCATTTGCTTAAGCTCGGCTTTAGATAAACGCATGTTATTGACAGCGATCGCTGTTGTCTTATCGTCTTTACAGTCGCTGTCAATCTGGTACAAGACTTCTGCCAAGGCTGCCGTTCCAATCATAACCGCCAGAAATGGCACTCCGCCCAACAGATCCGTGTTGTCATAAGTCAGTCGATCCACGCCCATCATCGGGTCCATACCTACCATGGCTAACAGCAGGCCGATAGCGCCACTCACAAACGCCTTCATGACTGAACCCTCTGCCAAACTGGAGATTACAGCCAAACCAAACACCGCAACCGCGAAATACTCAGGAGCGCTGAAACGGAGAGCAAATTCTGCTAATGGCGGTGCAATGGTCATTAAGACAAGAGTGCCAAATAAACCCGCAGCCACAGAAGCAATACAGGCAATGGTAATCGCTTTACCGGCATAGCCCTTCTTCGCCATCGGATAACCGTCAAAGGTAGTGCTCACCGCAGCCGGTGTACCTGGAGTGGCTAATAAAATGGCAGGTATAGCCCCGCCAAACATGGCGCCCACATAAACACCGGATAAAAGCAGCAGCGCACTGGTAGGCGACATACCAAAAGTAAACGGAATCAACAGAGCAACTGTCATGGTAGGACCAAGCCCGGGGAGACAGGAAACCAAGATACCTGCCAAAGCTCCTAACAAAATCATCACTTGCACCGACGGTGAAGCAATAGCTTGTAAGCCAACTACGAGGTTCTCAAACAAAATATGGCCTCCCTCTAACAAATACTAAAGAAATATCGCAGTTTCCACATCCTTCTGCATTTCATCATTAGTACAGTATTAAAGGATGTTGCGCACTGAACCTCCTTCCAGCAATGAGCAGGAGAAAATCCGTCTCGTTGCCACATGATTGGGATCACGCAGTTTTTCAAACAATAAGGTTGCCGCCGCGCTCCCCATTTCTGATTCCGGGCGTTTGATACACGTTAACCGAGGTCTAAGCATGCCACTCCATTCAGGAGTACCAATCATAACGATAGAAATTTGCTCTGGCCACCGCAATCCTGCATCCTGAAAGTGAAGCAATGCTCCATTTGCTGACTCATGATGTCCTAGCACAATAGCCGTTATATCTGTCAAGGGCAACTGTGCCGCCGCATCACGTCCCGCCTGTTTTGATAATTCCGTCATTTTAACCCATTCAGGACGAAATGACAGTCCGTACTCCCTCAGAGCTGTAGTATACCCGTCCAACCTTTCCCAGACATTGGGGACTGGCGAATCCCAGCCCAAAAAAGCGATGTTTTTGTGTCCAGAGGAAAGCAACCTTTGGGTAGCTAAATAACCGGATTGAAAATTGTCATGACCAACAAAATCATACGCAGGATATGTCTCATCCAATGAGCGTTCTAAAATGACGAATGGCACCTGATGCCGTTCTAGCAATGCCAGATTCTCTGCCTGTAACAAAACCGGTGAAATAATGCAACCGTCAATGCGCTGGGCAACAAGCCGATCCAGAATGAGGCGCTCCTGAGCTGGGTCATCGTCACTATTGCAAATAGTTACTATGCATCCCTCCTGACGGGCTACTGCCTCCACATTGACACATATCCGCGTAAAAAATATATTGCCAAACTGCGGCACTAACACGGCTAGAATACCGCGGCGCTTTCCTTTAAGACTACTTGCCGCAGCGTTTTTCACATAACCCAGTTCACTGGCAGCTTGTAGTACGCGGTCTCTCAATTCAGGACGTAAATATCGATTGGCTTCATGATTGAGCACATAGGAAACGGTAGCTATCGATGTTTCTGCTTTTTCAGCCACCTCCCGGATGGTGACTTTTCCCTGCCTCTCACTGTAAGAGCGTTTTTCCACTCGCAATCCCTCTCAAAATCCCCGTATTCTAATGAAATCAAGTAATTAAACGTTTACATATTTCTCATAAAAAAGATAACAATTCCTTTAATTTTTTTTAGTTTATTTTTAGTGAAACGTTTACATAGTGCCTAAAAAAAGTAACTGTTATCAAAAGTTTACTTATGGTTTGATTATAATCAACCTAATAAGAATATGTCAAGACTAAATATTCTGTTATTTAAGAACTCCTGATAGATCGCATCTAACAGGAGTTCTTTGCTGGCGTTTATGGTTACTTGTATTCTTTAGCCGTTTCCTCGCCTCTAAGTACTCGTAACGCGCCCTCGGTTAATGCAATCATCTCATCTTCCCCGGGAACTACTTTGACGCCAGCAATAAATTTCACTCGGTCAGTAATCCATTCTACCAACGTCTTATCATAGGCAAGTCCGCCGGTTAATACGATGACGTCAACCTTGCCATACAACACGGCGGCTGCAGCGCCGATTTCCTTAGCTACCTGGTAGGCCATTGCTTCATAGACCAGTTTTGCTTTGACGTCACCGGCATCGATCCTCTTACAGACTTCCCTGCCGTCGTTTGTTCCTAAATATGCTACCAGTCCGCCCTTGCCGACAAGCATTTTTCGGACTTCATTACTTGTGTACTTACCGGAGAAGCAGAGGTCAATGATTTGCGTTACAGGCATCCCGCCTGCTCTTTCTGGTGAGAATGGACCGTCTCCATTTAGAGCATTATTGACATCAATTACCCTGCCGCCTTGATGGGCGCCGACACTGATACCGCCGCCCAAATGAGCAATGATTAAATTTGCTTGATCATAGGGCTTTCCCAGTTCCTTTGAGACTCTTCTGGCAACAGCCTTCTGATTCAATGCATGAAATATGCTTACTCTGTCATAACCGGGCAGACCGGATATTCTCGCAATATCGGCAAGCTCATCGACGACAACAGGATCGACGATATACGCGGAGATATCTAGTCTGTCAGCGATCTCCTTGGCGATCACACCGCCTAAATCTGAGGCATGCTCGCCGCGTTCAGCCAGACGAATATCTATAATCATAGCATCATTTACCGCATAGGTCCCGCCTTCGATTGGCTTTAACAGTCCGCCTCTTCCAACTACAGCATCCAGACTGGCAATGTCGATACCATTTTGTTTTAGCAGCTGTAGAATCCCCTCTTTACGGAATTCAAATTGATCAATCACGGTTTCAAACGGAGCCAATTCCTCATTAGAATAGCGGACAACCTGCTCAAAGACTGGCTGCTCATTGTCAAAGACTGCAATTTTAGTTGAGGTTGAACCAGGATTAATCGCTAATACTCTAAATATTCCTTTCATATTTATACCGCCTCATTTTTACTTGCCAGCAAAATGCCAATTGCGATGGAGTTTAGCTTGGCAATGTCAGAATCCGCTCTGGAAGTCAAAACAATTGGAGCCTTTGCGCCGACAACAATCCCAGCGATCTTCCCTTTGGCAAAGAATACAATCGATTTATACAGCATATTCCCCGCTTCGATGGAAGGCATCAGCAGGATGTCCGCATTGCCTGCCACCGGATCGGTTATCCCTTTATGTTTTGCCGCCTCAATCGATACCGCATTATCTAAGGCAAAGGGACCGGCAACCACACAGCCGGTCAATTCGCCAGCTTGGTTCATTTTGACTAACTCTGTGGCATCAAGCGTTGCCTGCATTTTCGGATTCACTTTTTCAACAGCGCAGACACAAGCGACTTTTGGATTAGCGTTACCGAGTGCATTGGCAACACGCACGACATTTTCAATGATTTGTTTTTTATCAGCTAGATCTGGGGCAATATTCATCGCCGCGTCACTGATATAAAAAAGTCGGTCATAGTCGCCGACATCGGCCACAGCAACATGAGATAATACATTTTCCGTTCTCAGTCCGAACTCTTTATCTAGCACAGCCTTGAGCAGTACAGAAGTGTCGATCAAGCCTTTCATCACAACCTGCGCTTCGTCCTCGGCAACAAGCTTCACTGCAGTTCTGCAGGCTTCGACGTTATCCTTTACATCGACAAGCCGGAATGACTCGATAGCAAGTTGATTTTCTTGGGCAATCCGACGGATCGCCGCGCTATCGCCGACTAATATCGCATCAGCGATTCCTAACTCTTTGGCGTTTTTTACTGCCAGCAGCACTTCCAAGTCTTGTGCCACGGCTACCGCAATTGTTTTGGGGCCTTTTACTTGAGCTGTCTTGATAATTTCTTCAAACTTTTTAATCACCACAGCACCCCTCATTTTTTGAATTATCTAACAAAATATATTCTTACAGAAATGCAAAAACCCTGCATATTACTAAGCAAAATGCAAGGTTCTATGCTAACTATATCGCTTTTATTTTAACTATTTGATTATAGCCCTCCCGGGTTAATCCCGAACAAATCCGCAGATCTCGACAGAATTTCCTGTATAGACAGCAAGAGCAATCGCTGGTTTAAAATCAAATAAAACATTGGATACTAATAGCAAAAAATCGATAGAGGACACTGCTATGCAATTTATCATAACGATCTTCCAGGGTCTGCTCCAGCCCATTCTTCTCCTGACTCTCTTGCTGCTAGCATTCGTGTTATTAGCTAAACCGCTACTCCGCTATCTCATCAAGCGCATCACCAATGATGTGGCAACAACGCTGCTCTCCGATACGTATGACCAGAATCTTGCGGAATTATTGCCATCATTACAACGTTTTTCGGTCATTAATCTGATAGAAATGAGTTTACGGGCACAAACTGGAGCGGATATCACCCGGCCATTAGGATCTCCTAAGCATTTCTTTAACTATGATAATCTCATGTTCTCCCCCCCACAAATGACTGCGTTATCCCTGCCTGTAAGCGTCAAAATAGACATGTCGGTAACACTCGGTTCGAGTGCTGCTAAACCATTAACACTAAAAATCCCTTTGATGATTGCTGGTATGGCCTATGGTTTAGGAATTAGCGAGGAGGCTAAGCTGGCTTTAGCTAAGGCCTCTAAAATCCTGCATACGGCTAACTGCTCTGGAGAAGGGCCATTTTTACCCGAGGAACCAGGCCAATCGGGAAAGTTTATTTTGCAAATCTGCAACTGGCAATGGGGCCTGCGAACGAACGAGCAAATCGCCGCCGCCGATATGTTGGAAGTGAAAATAGGACAAGGCGCAGACGTGGGGCCAGCTAAGATAGAGGCTATAGATTTCGAAGGTAGAGCACGAATTCTGGGGGAATTAGCTCCCGGTGAACCGGCTGTAGGACTCCCAGCGCCTCCGGGAGTAAACAAACCTGAAGACTGGCCTGCCTTCATGAAGAGATTACGCCAAAGGGCGAAAGGCATTCCGATTGCCCTGAAGATTATGGCGACAGATCGCATTGAGGAGGAGTTGGCAGTTGCCGTAGAGTTAGGCTTCGATGCCATAGTGATTGATGGCTGTGAGGCTGGATCACATGCAACCCCTCCAATTAAGCAAGACGATTTCGGAATACCCAGTTTATACGGGTTGATCCGTGCAAGACGCTATTTAAAAAACAGTCGGATGAGTTTAATCATTTCAGGTGGATACTTTACGCCTGGTCAGTGTCTAAAAGCTTTAGCCTTAGGTGCAGATGCCATTTACCTGGGTACGATTCCCCTTTTTGCTCTTGGACACAATCAAACTGAAAAAGTGCTACCATGGGAACCGCCGACTACTCTGCTATATTACAATTCGCCAACTAAAACACAGCTTAATGTCGAACAGGCAGCTACCAGTGTAGTAAACGTACTGAAATCGATGGTTTTGGAAATGGAAGAAGCAATGCGCGCGTTAGGAAAGTCATCACTCAAAGAACTCAGTCCAGATGACCTTGTTGCGCTAGACTCCGTCACTGCCGAAGTTACGGGAGTCAGGCAGGCGTACAGTCCGGTCGCATCCCAGATCAACTCTACAGAAAAGAAATGCAGGGAATCGCTTGCGCAATTAAATAGTCTTTTACATTACGCCCGCCAGTTGACTATATTCTTGGAAACCGCTTTAGCGGGGCTCTGTTATAGCAACGATTCCGCCTGTGTACCGGAGTTGAGAGATCAATACCATTTGTTAATTAAACAAAAGCAAATCATACCAGTTTGACAAAACAATCACACTGAGTGTGTTTGAATAACACGGGCAACAAGAAACCCCTCTAAAGCTGTCTCCCAGCTGTAAAGGGGTTTCTTGATCTAAGCGACCTAATGAGTATACGATTGCATGCAATGATGGTATTATTGAAGCAGAACCTTCTTTACTGAGGTGATTGTCGTCATGAACAAAAAAGCCCTCGCAGAGCTATATCAGGATCTGCCTGAGTTAATTGCCACAGGTGTGCTGACACCAGAGGCTGCTGAGAATATTAAAAATCATTACGGTCCAATCGAGGATAACCAGGGTAGACCTACCTTTTTGCTGGCTTTCGGCGTTTTCGGCGTTCTATTGGTGGGGCTGGGAATTACTCTATTAATCGCCCACAACTGGGCGCAATTGACGCGAGTCAACCGCCTGGCTTTATCTATTGGGTTGCTTGTCGCCGCCCAACTGGTAGCGGGAATGACGTTGTATTTCAAACAAGAAAGCCGAACATGGCGGGAATCAGCGGCAGCGCTGCACATGATCGTCATTGGCGCAGTATTGGCTTTGGTTGGGCAAACCTATCATCTGACAGGCGATACGGATAGTTTTCTGCTCACCTGGATGCTGTTATCGCTGCCGCTGATGTACCTGCTGCGTGCAAACAGTGTCGCTGTGCTGTATCTTCTGGGAGTAACCTACTGGTCTGCTAGTATCTATTCACCGGTGGAAAAGCAGTTTGTATGGCTTCTGTTAACTCTGGCCCTGCCTTATTATTGGCAAAAGTTGCGTCAAGACCGATTTTCTAACGCTACAGCCGTTTTGTCTTGGGTATGGAATATCTGTCTTTACGGCTGCTTCACAGCTGCATTCGATAGCTCTTTAAATACGTTCAGAGCATTAGTGTACAGCGCCTTGTTCAGCATCAACTACATGGCAGGCGTATTGTGGTTCAACACCGTTCAGGAAAGTCGATTGCCGTTTAAAGCGATCGGTTTAGCTGGTAGTGGGATCACGATCTTTATCTTGACTTTTTATGACTATTGGCGACATCTAAATATGACGACATCGAGAGTTTCAAATGTCGAAACACTGCTGGTTATCGCACTGTTGCTGCTAACTGCCGCCGCTCTCTTTCGCACCGCAAAACAAACCGGTCACAGGAATCTGCCATTCGCCGTCGCACCGTTAGTCGTAAGCATCGGTTATTTGGTCCAGTACTTTGATGCTAGCGGGTCAACCCCCATGATTCTCCTGAACGGCTATATGCTGCTTCTGAGTATCTGGGTTATCAGCGCCGGTTCCCGCAATCGCAGTATTGGTCAGGTTAATGCCGGTATGCTGATGTTGGCCTTGCTCATTGCTGCACGGTTCCTTGATGCAAATCTCAGCTTTGTCATTCGAGGAGTCGTCTTTGTCTGTCTGGGTATAGGATTTCTAGTGGTCAATTGGTTGATGGTACGCCATAAAGCAGGAGGACAGCATGAAAAGTAAGAAGCGATTGGCACTGTTTACTGTCGTTGCTGTCATTCAGCTCGCTATCGTGCTATACATGGCCTGGCAATGGGAAGATATCCTGCAGACCGGGCAGCGTTTTGAGTGGGAGACTGCACCTGTTGATCCATATGATGCATTTAAGGGTCGCTATATTGACCTTGGCTTCAAAGAAAGAAGCGGCCCGGTTATGGACAATGCGAAATTTGCTTATGGCCAAAAGGCGTATGCCATCATTGGAAAAAATGCCGATGGTAAGGCCATCATCAGTGGAGTGAGTGCCAAACAACCGGCAGGAAAACCCTATGTTAAAGTCAAAGTAACCTATGTCGAGAACGGCAAAGCCCATGTTCAATTACCGTTTAGGCGGTATTATCTGCCCGAGCATTGGGCAGCTCTCGCGGAAACTGCTTACCGGGAAAGCGCGGGCAAAACAGGCGTTGCCGCTGTTCGCTTAAAAAACGGCTACGGGGTTGTTGAAGAGTTGTATATTGGTGATAAAACTCTTGATGAATACCTGCGCAATTCGCTTTCGAAAAAGTAATATTGGACGTTCTTTTAGCGATCTTGGCGTGATTGACACAGAGTGTACAAAGTTCTACAGGCCATGCTTTCCGGAGACCGTCTCCATGTACATCTTGTATACCAAAACCCGGTCTAGCATCTTTTCAATAACGAATTTTCCTTTTTCTATGTTATCCGGACTCTTGCGTTCAACCACCCAAGTCATCACTTGCCGTTTAACTTCTGGTTCATTAATCAATTCAACTTTTCCTTCAGCAATGGCAGTTTTATACTCTCTGCCAAATCTAGTGGGAATGATTTCCGTCTCACCGACAATAACTGCACATACCCTGGGATTGCTTTTCATTGCATCAATTTTTCTACCCTGTTGCGAACCGTGAAAGTACAGACTATCTCCTTGGCGAACATAATCCATTGGCAGGCCATATGGTTGACCATCTGGATCTGTGAGACATAAAACGGCATATTGAGTTTCGTCAATGATCGCTAATGTCTCTTCCCGGGTTAATGCCAAATCCTGTCGTCTCATTAGAAATCCTCCTTCACCTAACTATTTCGCCGTCAACCGACAACGCCCACATTATTCAACTGGCTCAAATTGATACTTGTTCACTCCACATACCGGACATACCCAGTCTTCAGACACATCACTCCAGAGAGTGCCTGGAGCTACATGTTGTTCATAGTCCCCTTCCGCCTCATCAAAGATATAGCCACACACCACACATCTGTACTTTGCCATACATTCACTCTCCTCAGTTTTATTTGGACTAGCGTCCGTTCACAACAGCCTTTGGGGATGAACCCACGCTGGATCGCAGTGCTTGGAACAGTGCTGTTGTCTGATAATTCAACCAGATATGTGTGCATTCCTGCAAACAGGAAATTACGATTCCAATGGGAGGGGGTTATCACCATGAAAAACTTGCCGTTAGTCTGTACAAAATGCGGTAAGTCATTCCGGATGGAAAACTTGCAGTACCGTTGCGACCTTTGTAACGAACCTTTGGAGGTAGAACTGTTAACTTGCGGCAAAATTAGTGATGGCAATCTACTCACGCAAACAATGTTAGAACGCTATGCCGAGTTCCTGCCTTTTGCTTCGCTTGACCGGGATATTTCTCTGGGCGAGGGATTTACGCCGTTGATACAGTCTGAGAGCTTAGCAGAGAAACTCGGTATTGGTGAACTCTATCTCAAAAATGAGGCGCAAAATCCGACTTGGTCGTTTAAAGATCGGGGAACCGTCGCTGGCGTCCAACACGCCCGCAAGCTGGGCTACAAGCGCATCGGCACCGTCTCCACCGGCAACATGGCTAGCTCTGTTGCTGCTTATGCCCGTAAAGCAGGGATGGAAGCCTTCATTTTTGTTAGTAAAAATATTGCCGCAGAAAAGATCAATCCGATCGCGATTTACAACCCGCACTTGATCAGAGTTGATGGCGACTATGGCAATCTGTACTATGAAAGTCTAAAGATCGGCCAAACCAACCAGATTTATTTTATCAACTCTGACGCGACATTCCGGATAGAGGGTTCGAAAACGATCGCCTTTGAAATCTGCGAGCAACTTCATTTCGACATGCCTGATTATGTGATTATCCCCACCAGCGCTGGCGGAAATTTGCGTGGTATAGAAAAAGGCTTCCGCGAATTTCATGCTTGTGGACTCATCGAGAACGTTCCCAAAATTATTTGTGCACAAGCCAGTGGCTGCTCACCAATTTGCAACGCGTTTCATGCTAAGCAGGAGGAAGTTTCACGCGTTCTCGACCCACATACTATCGCCCACGGCATAGAAAACCCGTTCCCACCTAGCGGTAATCAAACCCTGCGGCTATTAAAGAGAACTGGTGGCTTTGCTGTCGCTGTGCCTGATGACGCAACAATCAAAGCGCAGGCGATGCTCGCCGAGATCGGCCTGTTCGTCCAACCCGAATCTGCCGTACCTATCGCCGCGATTCAAAAATTACGCTCCGAAAATTACTTGACTGGTAAAGAGAAAATAGTGAGTATCATTACTGGCAGCGGGCTCAAGTTTACTGAAGCCCTAACTCATCACACGTTGACTAGCGTGGAATGCAAGCTGGAAGATATCAGCCGCTATATCAGGGATAACTTTGACCAGTAAATAACATTAAGCGACCTTTGAGGAGCAGGTAACGGTTAGCACGAGCGGCACCAGCGTCACAAGCGCCACTATGCGGGCGATTAATTTTCTAGTACAAAAGCCTCAGCCCTGCATAAAGCAAGGGTGAGGCTTTTTACTATTAAAGTTTTATATAGCTCTCAGTGTACTGATGCGAATCCGCCTTACTCTAGACCTAATGTTTTCATTTTTTCAGATAGCCACTGCGGAGCAATTTTCCCTGCTGCGATTTTCACAGACAATCGCGGCATTAATAGATTGGTATCCAGAATGCAGGAGTATCCCCAAAGCAGATTGATGATAGTTTTATATGGGTAACAATTCTATATTCGATTCTTTAATGATGTATCCACCACGACAAGAAAAATTCATCATGGTTTTCATAGTTTTGGCCATCGTCACGTAGCATGATAAATATTTTGTTATGAAAGAAACCGATGCTGACCAATTCATCTGAATCGTTGTAAAACATGATCCCATCTACTATATGGTGACCATTATACCAAAAGCCGCTACCACTACTATCCCTCCATCTAAATAACCGTAATCCAGGAAATCTGTCATGCCAATGCCGGTCATGAATCTGTTCAAAATGATGATGGGGCGCATAATGCCCTGCACGTTCATGCCAATTGAACGGAATACTTCTAAAGGATGAATGAGCTATCGGCCGCCAGCGATCATGTCTGTATGCTGAATGTGACCAATCATATCGTCCTTTGCGCCCGCGATCGTCTCGATGGCGCTCGATCTGATGTCGATAATCCCGTTGTCTGTCCCGTTCTACTCTCTCCCGTTGTTGTCTGTCCCGCTCTACTCTCTCCCGTTGTTGTCTGTCTCTCTCTACTCTATCTTGTTGTTGTCTGTCTCTCTCTACTCTATCTCGTTGTTGTCTGTCTCTCTCTACTCTATCTCGTTGTTGTCTGTCTCTCTCTCTTTTCTCTCGTTGTTGCTTCTCTTGCTCCAGTTTGTCTCGATTCTGATTTTCTAATCGATATTTATCTTGACGGATATCTTGTCGATAAGCTACGCTGCTTTCAGCTTTAGTGATTGATGGTATGGTCAAAACAAACATTGCAAGACATAGAATCACCAATCTTTTCATTTCGAATACCTCCCTCTTATATCGGTTATATCAATGACTATGTCATAGGATGACCGATATATTCCGGCTAGCTAAGCATTAATCGACAATCCACTATTAGGCTGAGCTCAGAAAATCGCAGGCAAATGAAAAACTCCTGCAAGACTTTAATAGCCTTGCAGGAGTTTTTCATTTGTGTACTTAAGCCCTTTTACCCGTCATGTTAAACACGGAACTTGCCGACAGCTTCACGGAGGTCCATCGCTAAGTTGGAAAGGCTCTGGCTGGAGGAGGCGATCTCTTGCATAGACGCTGACTGCTCCTCGGTGGCCGCCGATACTGTCTCGGCCTCTCCGGATGCCTTTTTACTCAAGCCATCGATCCGGTTAACCGCTGTGACGATCTGTTGGCTGCCAATAGCCATCTGTTCAATTGCAGTAGAGATGTCTTTTATCTGATCGGATACTTGGGTTACCAATGCTACGATTTCTTGGAAAGCTTGTCCGGCAGCGTTAACGACTTCTGCTCCTACTTTAACTTCCCGGGTGCCATCATTCATGGCCGATACAGCTTTATCGGTTTCTCCCTGAATCCCCCCGATCAGTTCGGCGATCTGCTTGGCCGCTTCCTGAGACTGCTCGGCAAGTTTGCGTACTTCATCGGCAACGACAGCGAAACCGCGTCCCTGTTCACCGGCCCGCGCGGCCTCGATAGCGGCGTTAAGAGCGAGCAAATTAGTTTGTCCGGCGATACCGGAGATAGCATCTACAATCTGACCAATTTCCTTGGAGCGTTCGCCCAATTCAGCGACTACTTTGGCGGACGTATTAACAGTCTGTTCGATTTGTGTCATTTGACTAATCGCTTTATTCACCGACTTGCTGCCGTCGTTAGCCTTAGCAGCAGCCTGCGCCGATTGTGCGGCTACACCGTTGGTAGTGGCCGCAACCTCTTGGATACTGGCTGATATCTGTTCAACCACGGCAGAGGTGTCGTTAGCCGCGGCTAGCTGTTCTGCTGCACCAGTCGCCACATCGGTAATCGATGCCGCAACCTGGTTAGCGGCCTGGGCAGATTGGTCGGCACTGGCTGTCAGCTGTTCACTCGAAGCAGCCAGTTGCTCGGATTGGGAATGTACTTTTGCAACAAGCTCACGCAAATTTATCCGCATCTGCCGGAAACCTTGCGCCAGTTGGCCGACTTCATCTTCTGAAGAAACCTTTGCCTCACGCTCCCGCAGGTCGCCTTGGGCCAAAAGCAGGCATTCATCCCGTATCAGCGCAATCGGTTTGGTGAACTGTTTGGCTATGAATACGATAGATACTGCAACAATGAGTAAACAGATTAGCGAAATGATCAGCACTGTTCGCGCCAGGGCATCCGTGTCCTGAGTGGCTTCCGTTTCAGGTGCTGATACCCCCATTACCCAGCGTTGACCGCCTGGGAGATCGATTGGCGTGTATACCCCGTATCTAGCCACACCGTCCACAAAGCTGTATACTCCATGTGTTTGTTGCCCAGACTGGGCTGCTTTGGTAAACAGAGCAATCAGACGGTCGTCGAGTTCGTTCTGTTGCAGCTTAATTTCAGCATTGATCTTCTTTTCGGCAAGATTCAGCTTTCCAATGATTCCAGGATTCTTCGGGTGGGCAATAATCGTCCCTGAATCATCGGAGATTTGACCGTAGCCGGTATCCAAGAATTTTAGATCTTTAATTAGATCGGTCATTTTTTCAAGGGAATACGTCCCCCCTGTTATCGCGATGAGTTGTCCGTTGTTCATGACCGGCACAGCCAGAAAGAAGGACATCTTGCCGGTCGCCCTTGAAGTCAGCGGCTCAGAGACATATGCTTTTTTCGTATCAAGCACTTTTTTGAAATACTCGCGGTCGCGGTATTGGCCTGTAGTGCCGTCGCCGCGAATCGCCGAGCCATCCGGCGAAATATATAAAACGGTTTCAAAACCAATCCTTTTCTGTATTTCAGCCATGGCTGCGCTAATCTGGGCCTTATCGGTTCCGGTCCGGAAAGTTTGCGTTTTGGCCATATCCTCCAATTGGATCATCAATTCTTGAATACTGCCTTTTATACGGTACCCATAGTCGGTTCCAATTGCCTCAGCTGTTTCACCAATGCTTTGATCTAAAGATTGCTTAGAAATATAATAGCTAACCCCTGATAGCACACTTAATACCACAAAAATAAGTGGCAACAACCATAGTAGCAATCGAGTTTGAACGCTTTTTATGTTCATGCTATAAACTCCTTTATAATAACCTTTGACAGCCGGATTTCGACATTCGGTGGTCGCTTGCGCTACGCTGCCCCGATCGCCCTAATCTCATCCGCCCTTAGCAAATTGCCTAAATCAAGCAAAATTAATAACCGATTAGCATCTTTACCGATTCCTCTCACACACTCATTTACGGCAGTCATCGCAGGTACAGCTTCAATCTGTTCGCCAGATAGCCGCAGTACTTCCGTAACCTCAGTCACGATAATGCCAATATCTTGGCCTGCAACCTCAATGATAATTGCCCGCTTGTCTTTTCCAGTGTCTGCACTTAGGCCAAATCGTTTTGCCAACTCAATTACAGGTATGACCTTACCGCGAAGGCTGATGATCCCTTCCATAAACTCTGGCGTATTAGGAAGCTTTGTCGCATTTCGATATTGAATAATCTCTCTAACTTGAGATATCTCAATACCATATTCCTCATTTCCTAGACGAAATACAACCAGTTGTTCCTCACTCATCGCATCCACTCTTTCACCAATTATTTACATTATTACAACCTAAATGCCGATATTTCACCTCTTTTCACTTCACAAAATAAAATAGGACCATGCCAATGCCTGGTCCTATCATCCGCAATGGCAGCCTGGCAATCATAGGGAACCCCTTAGACCCATAGCTTTGCGTCCTTACCTTTCGATAAGTTTGCCAAATATATTCTTTTTTTCAGTATTTTACAATACTATAATTATTACACATTGTCATATTTTAGTCAAGAAAACCGAGACTTGGCATTTAGTGCAAAGGGCAAGCTTCTGCAAGTTGTCAAGTGTTTGCAGGAGTTTGCTTGCTAGCGAGCACGAAAGATAAAAAGGAGTTGATTCAGGTGGAGTTTTGACTCCATCTAAATCTTAGTCACACTTGTGAGTGAGGCTCGGAATCTACGTTTTTGCGAAACCGAAGGTTCCCTTTAGGGGCTTGAACTACAGACTGTAAGGCCCGACCTTAAGAAGGTGGAGTCTACAGGCTGTGCGAAGGATAGAACTTGCCTAACCTTGCTGTTAGTCTATTAAGCAGGGAGGTAACGATTGTTTGTCGAATTAAATACTATATAACCTGACGTTTGTGAGTTTGGAGGCTGAGAGTTTTGAAGGAATGGCTAGTAAAATATAAGAAAAATATTATCATCGCATTAATCCCGCTAATTGTCCTAGGCGGCTTGTGGCAAGTCGTTTCAGGCAAGGTGGCTAAGGCGCTTCAAGACAGCCTGGTTGCCAGCGTGGGACAGAAGCTCAACGGACGACTACAGGTAGGGTCGATTGACCTATCGTTACTGAGCTGGGTAAGGATTCGCAATGTAGCGGTCTATGACAAGCAGGACAATCTTGTCGCAAAAAGCCCAAATATCGAAATCAAATACAAATTTTCAGATTTGACGAAGGGCAATCTGGGTATGTCGAGCATTGAAGTGGTCGCTATCCAGGGCGCAGAAATTTGGCTCAAGACGGAAAAAGAGCGTTGGAATTGGGAAGGCCTGGTGAAGGACGATAAGACCGCGACAGATTTTCGTGGCAAAGTTGAAGTCGGCGAAGGAACCGTTCATATTGGCAATAATCAGATTACACAAACCATCGAAGGCGTCAACGGTACACTCGATTTCATTACATATCCCGCTGGCTTGGGTATTGATCTCAAAGGGCGAGTCAGCCAAGCCACACTAGGCATAGTTGGCAACTGGGGAGAAAGCAATGCTAGTGAACTTACGCTCCGGACGGATGGGTTTGATGTGGCCAAACTGAGCGGGTTACTTCCTGCTACACAAGAGATCCGTTTAGAGAAGGGACTATTAAAGAAGCTACAAGTGGTAGCAAAACGTGATGATAAGAGTATAGTACACTACCAAGCCGAGGGGGAATTCTCCGCCTTAACGGTTGCAGGCAAGGTCAATATTCGTGACGGGCAGGGAAAATTCAGCGCTGATGAAAATGGATTACACTTTCGGGATTTGGCTCTAATGATCTCTGGTCAACGAACAGAGGGCAAAGGCAGTATTCTACTTAAAGACAACAAACAATCGCTCGACTTTGCGTTAACGCTACCTGATGTTGATCCTGCAGCATTTTTCACCGGTTTAGCCGTACAGCGGCCTCTTTTTGTCACCGTGAACATCACGGGCCCATTAATCAAGCCGTTAATATCCGGAAGTTTCAAAATTCCCCAAGTCACGATTAGCGATATGTCTGTAAGCGAGATTAGCGGGAATATGCGTTATGACGAAGGGCGTCTTAGCTTACAACAAGTACATGGGGCCGCCTACCAAGGGCAGTTGTCAGTGGCAGGCGAAGTCTTGACAGCAAACGAGAGTTACGAACTGGCTGCATCTGGCAGTGGCATGAATAGTTCGGCCCTTACTGACAAAGATGTGCAAGGTCCTCTAGACTTTACCGGCCATGTTAGCGGTAAAGGCGAAACAGCGGTTACGCAAGGGGATTTCGTGATTCGCAACGGCAAGGCCTACGGTGTCTCCTTTCAGACACTAACCGGCAGTTTCATCAAACGCGGTGGAACCACTGAGATTTCCAACATTACTATTCATACGGCTCTGGGAACGTTTTATCCTGAGCAGTTGAGTCGCGATGCCTTAGAGAAGCTGAGTCAACACAATATCCCGACTTCCAAAGAAGACGTAAAAAAAGCAGTGACTGATGCTCTGGTAAAAAAGATATTTCGCTGAGTCGGTCAGAAGGCCAGTCTTGCAAGTTATGCAAGACTGGCCTTCTTTTACGATCAACTATCATCATTCACACCATCGGTTAAAGCCCTTGACTTCAATGCTAAACTTTTCAAGAATCCTGCCAATAATCTGCCTGTTCATATCTTCTATACTGGCCGCTTTATTATAGTAGCTGACCATAGGCGGCATAATCAGCGCGCCTACTTCCGCTAGAGTCAGCATGTTTCTTAAATGAATTGCACTGAGCGGGCATTCTCTGGTTACCACTACCAGTCGTCGGCGTTCTTTAATGGTAACATCTGCAGCTCGTAGCAGCAGATTATCTGAGTAACCACAGGCAATGCCTGCAACTGTCTTCATACTACAAGGAATAATGATCATGCCTTCGGTTTTAAACGTACCACTTGCTAAGCTGGCACCAATATTATTGATGTCATAGACCTTATCTGCTAGATCCATTACTTCAACCACCGTGTATTTGGTCTCTTGCAGTATCGTTTCTTCAGCACCTCGCGAAATCACAAGATGAGTTTCATAGTCTGGGTTTTCTCGCAGTATCTTTAATAATTCGATACCTAATATCGCACCGCTAGCGCCGCTTATCCCGACGACTACTCGCTTCTTATTGTTTATTGCCACTTTATCACCCACCTGTGAAAATCCATTATTCATTACGTTGCACAAACCACCTTTTCTAGTCATGTAAAAATAGCCATGACCTACTGCTAAGCAACATTGGTCATGGCTATTTTCGTTCCATCAAGTGCAATCCCCTGCTAAAAGCTGACAACGAAACAATATATTCTAAATGTCTTCCCTCTATTAGAGGAAAGCTATAAGTTCAAGAAAGGGTCGTTGTGGTATAATGAATGTTGCGCTAATCTGTACTATGTCATATCAAGGGAGGACAACCAGATGAGAGAAATAACGATCCGCAGAGTTCGGCCGGAAGATGTAGAACGCATAGCTGAAATAGAGGCACTTTGTTTCCCTGCGGCAGAAGCTGCCCAACAAGAAGTGTTTAAGGAGAGGATTGCCGCTTTCCCCGACTGCTTCTTTGTCGCTGAAATAGATGGAACCCTGGCTGGATTTATCAACGGCTGTATCACTAACAGCGCCGTTATCTATGATGAACTATTCCATAATACGCGTCACCATATACCGGATGGTAAGAACTTAACCGTCTTTGGGCTTGATGTCATTCCGCAATACCGTAATCAGGGCATTGCGGCTCAGTTAATGAAACATTTTATTCAGACAGCCAAAGATACTGGCCGGCAAAGTGTCCTCTTAACATGCAAGGAACATTTAGTGCATTACTACGAGTCTTTTGGCTATGTGAATAATGGAGTCTCAGAATCAACGCACGGTGGATCTCAGTGGTTTGATATGACCCTGCTGCTCCACTAAGCGCGAGGAGATCATTGCGCCTCCAGTGTGTTGATAAACTTAGGGGAGAGCAGCCGATTAAAAATACCCATGACCTCCATTCAATGGTGGTTATGGGTATTTTCTTACATCTGAATCTGCTATTTAACGAGGAAGGCAAAATGGCGCTATCAGCTGATCAAAGGCGTTTACATTGATGGTTCCTTGCGACAAGCCATTTGTTGTTCGATTGCTATGATACGTTATTACTACGCTTTGAATATTGGCGATGCCGCCTGGGATTGGTATCCCGCGGAAAGGGTTGTAATCTAGAGGCGCAATGTAGTAATTCAAAATCCCATTTCCATTGACGACCAATCTATTCGGATCAAATCCGTCAGCGGTAAAATTAGCGTCCAGCGGAGCGGCGGGAAAGGGTCCTCTATCTGTTAAAAACCAGAGAGTGTATACGCCTAATGGGATTAAGCCCTGAGCCGATATTTCAATATGCCCTGCCTCAGTTTCTCCGCAAACTTCTCCCATCGCTGTCGCCTGTGCCCAGAAAGATGCGTCTATTGAGGGAGGACGATTCGCGGGAATCGGAGTAAAGATCAGACGGCAGCATCCGCAGAGTTCATTTTTATTTTTCTTTCTTTCCTCCATAATACCTCCTATTGTTGATGCCGCCCCAGTCTGCGGCCACAATCTTTCTTCTCTTCATATACTATGCCTTCCATAATAACAGAGTGTCTGATAAGGATCGCAATAAAGTCGTCGCCATAAGCAGCAGCTACGTAATGGGAGATCCTTGCCTTTTCCAAGTATTCACAGATAATTCTATGATTCTACACATTCTGGCATAGCACGGTGTGTTTCAGTAGTTAGCAGCCTGATGGAAAGCAGCAGAGCCACTCCTGAAATAAATCCGCTAAGAAGAATTACGCCTGGCCAGCCATAAGAGGATAAAAACAGCCCGCCTACAGTTCCGATAACGCTGGCTCCAAAATAATAGAAGAGCAGATACAAAGAAGCTGCCTGTGCCTTATCCCCTAAGCAAGATTTACCTACCCAGCCAGTGGCTGTAGAATGACTGCCAAAAAAGCCGAACGTAAATATAGCAAGTCCAATTATTTTGAAGGCCAAGCTAGCCATCAATGTAACAATGCCGCCAACTAACATAATCGCCATTGACAAGCATAGAATACTTGCACTGCCAAACCGGTCAGCCATACCTCCCATAAAGGTTGAACTAAAGGTACCCAGCAAATAGAGTAAAAATAATCCACCGACAGCCGTTTGGCTAAGATTATAGGGCGGAGCCATCAACGAGTAGCCGATATAATTGTAAACAGCCGAAAAAGACCCCATTATTGCAAATGCAATCAAATATAGTCGAAGTGTTACTGGGCTACGCAAGTTTTGCAATAAATCACTGACCATATGCTGCGGCAAATGTTTCTGTGGCAAAAAATGTTTAGATTTAGGAATACCAAAACAAAACCAGATACTGATGGTAAGGTACAAAATTCCTATGCATACCAGCGCGATCTTCCACGAGAAAAAATCGGTCAGAGTACTAACAAGAAGGCGTGAGGATAAACCGCCGATTGATGTTCCGCTAATATAAATTCCAATGACGAAGCCTGTAATCCCAGGCTCAAATTCTTCATTAATATAAGCCATTGCCAACGCAGGAAACCCTGCTACCAATACACCTTGAAAAGCTCGACAAATAAGGATCGTAGTAAAGTCGTTGCTAAAAGCAGAAGCCACTGCCAAAATAGCCGATCCTAATAAAGAAACTGCCATTGTTAATTTTCGATCTAAAAAACCAGCTAAGCCGGCAATAACTAACATGGATATAGCCAGTCCACCACTTGTAACAGACATGGCTAAGCTAGCTACAGAAGGATTCAGACCAAACTCTTTTGAAAAAATTGGAATTAGGGGTTGTGTGCAATACATAATACCAAACGAAGCAAGAGTCCCCAGAAACAAAGCCGAAATGGCCCTCCAATACTGCGGAGTTCCCTTTTGGATATAGTTATTCATTCTACCTGACCTTTCAAAAACAGTTATTAAGTATTTTCCTACATAGTCGTCAATAATTTTGCTGCGTCTAATGCGATGGAGTTAAAACTCCACCTGAAGCAAGTCTATATTTATGTTTATTTACCATAATAAGCGAAAGTCCTGCAAGGTTTTTTTCGTTTAGCTATATCATAATAATATCTCCCTAACAAAGATAAAAGACCTCAACCCCTGCATTAAGCAAGGGTTAAGGTCTTATTGTACCATCAGAGCGATCCGTTTTTACACGTTGATAATCTGAAACGGAAATTTCTACAAAGCACGATCATGCCTTCCCAATGATGTCGACGACGCATTGTCTAAAGCCATAACTTGCTTACAATGACGTGGTCATTTAATTTTCCTATTTTTATAGCTTAGCCCCTTGTAAATGCGCCACTGACCATTCTGGAGCGATTCAACATCAACCCATAGCTTTCGTGGTATGGCTTTTTCTGTTGTATACCAATCCACCGCGCCTTGTACCAGTTTTTGCGGCGGTGCATTCCTGCCAAAATGCGATATATTGAGAAGTGAAACGCTTATTCTGACTGTAGCATTACTTCCGCCAGACCATTCCTGCGCTTCAAGCTCTTTGTTTTTCGTTAGCCATACAAGGCCTCCGCCTGACTGGTTAAGATAGCCGCTTTCCAATATCTGTTCCAAATTTTCCTCGGTTGTAAAATGATATAGTCTCATAATTCCTCCTCTTCACATCTGACTAATAAAACGCCTTATCCAAGGATTCCGGACATTTTTTCAAGAATGCACTTGTATTATTATCATTTGCACAACTTGTCTCAAATCTATTTTTTCCCATAAAAAAACCTCCTACGTCTGGATATTCGGCGCATGCCGGCGAGTGTGAATATCACACCAGTCACCTATATCCCGTGGCGGTTAAAATACTGTATAGTATTGTCATTAATCGTCAGTAGGTTATAACAATGTATACTTTATTATACTATGAATACTCGGTTTCGTCAAACAGTTGTATTCTCCAAATAAACGATCGTCCTTTTATATTAAACATCGGACATTAAACATTAGGGGACGACCCCAAATCGAAAACAGCTTTCTCTCAAAAATTACCTACTAGCAAACATTTAGTCTTTTTTGCCGAAAATAAAAATATCCGTAGTCACACTACCGTCTAGCTCATTATAATTCTGTCGAACCATCTGCAATATAGTGATTCCATTAGACACCAAGAACTTCTCTATTACGTTTCCTTTGAAATAATTAAAGTAAATTGGCTCTTCAGAGAAACTAGTCGTCTCAAATCCTGCCTTTTTACCTTCCATGAAACTAAGATATAAAATTCCGCCTGGATATAGCCAGTTAATTGCATTTGCAAGCAGTCTATACGACTCTTCGTCACTCAAGTGAACAATACAAAAAGACATCACAATTGCATTAAAGTGATCTCTAGGAAAATCTAATTTACGAATATCTTGAGTATAAAAGTCACCGGCGGGAACGTTAGAACGTGCCAATTTTACCATTTCCTCCGAAAGGTCAACCCCGGTTATCTGCATAGGCTTTGCTGCGAATAGTTGTTTCGCCACATTGCCCGGACCACAACCAATATCTAAGACCTTTGCATCCGCATCAATTATTTTTGCAAACTCAATAACATGGTTAGAATAGGGCTCGTAGTCCATAAATTTTGCCGAGTATGCGTTTACATTATGATTATAAGCAGTGATTGTCGATTGAGTCTTGTTCACTCATTTTCCTCCATATATTTTCTTCGCTTAATCCCAAATCTAAGAGATAGGAAATAGCTAACTCGTCATCGCTGTGCTATAAAAGAGCGCCAGCATCCGTCTCTGAGCAATTGACCGATCTCTTTAAGTTGGTCTGGGTGAGACCATACATAGACATAAGTGTCGGCAGGTCTGCCGTTTTCATCGAAAGCCCGGCAAATCACCCGGTCATACAGATTATCCGGACAATTCTCACCAAGATACCCCTCCAAGTTGTCAAGAACCAGTAATGCCTGTTCCATATCCACAAGCTCAATAATCTCACCATGCACCTGATTCTGATCATTAGTTAGAACCAAGGCCGGATATCCGAATTCCAGATGATATATTGTTCCACCGTTGATGACGGCGGGTCTGATCGTGCTGACAAAGCCCGCTATAAGGTGGTAATTCTCCATCCCTTGCAGTAGTGTACCATATACAAAAACTTGATTCACAGCCCGGCACCTCCAGATTCCTAGCTGACACCATTCTCTCATTTGTCGAATGTATGAGAGTTAAAATACCATGACACGCGCTAGCAAGGGTAGTTATAGATAGTTCTTTTTATCCAGTACTATTCCCTCTTTACAAGCAGGAAACAAACCACATCGCAGGCTAATAAATTAAGAAGGCTCTTGGCTGGCAGTCAAGAGTCTTCTTACAGTATATCTATGCTATATTGCCCAACAATGCAGATCTTCCAGACAGAATCTCGTAGGGATTCGCCCCCCTTGCAATCAGACAGGAGACAAAGGATTTGTCACCAGCGAAATTCCCCATTACTGCCAGCGATGCGTCCGGATTGCCATATACGCACCACTCCTTGCGGCAGGTTAACTGCAAATCCGTCCTATCCATGAAGCCTAAAACATCTTTCAAGGGTATCCCTAGCAACACGCCGACTTCATGCGGACAACTATGGCTAAACCGTTCGTGTAGCAAAGCCAGGCATTTGTCCACACCTTCATCTACCGGATAGCCTAGCTCTCTAAGAAAGCAAATATGTAGATCGTCTGTTATACATTTTTCCAGAACATCTATTCGGTAAAATAGCACTATCTCAAGATTAGGGCCATAACGCAAAGGCAGAAATTGAACGAGTGTATTTTTAAGTACCTCGCACCCATGCTGTCGCCAAATCGCAAGTGTAGCTTGATAAGCAGAATCCCTGAAAGACAATACGGTTGCCGGTTTGCTACCCAAGATCGTAGGAGCAAGCTCCGTAGCCAGCCACTCCATAAAGCGATTTATCTCCTGTTTACTACAACCCGGAACACACCTCCCGACATCAGGCATTCATTAATCCTCCTACTGCCAACTTCTGCTCAACGGCAGACCAGGAACGCTTGGAGAAGATCACAGGTATATCAAGACAGCGCGCCTGGGATTTTACTTCTTCCATCAAGTTATGGTTAATATAGTCGGTAAAGATAAGAACTGCAGCAGTCTGGCTATTCAAGACCACCCGTCTGTTGTCAGATTTTTTCCTGCCGGAAACATGGATTAACTTGCTAACCCCTCGTTCATAAAGTTTCCTTTCGATATGCCCTAAATGATCGCCGCCTATAACCACAACTGACACGAAGTTTCACCTCTCATTGATAACGATTTTCATTATCAAGTTTATCGTATACTCTTCGATCTGTCAATCTGTAACCCCGCAATATACTCAGAGAGTTCGCTAAAAAGAAATACCGGATTTTTTTGTCTAATGAATATAAACAGTCAGGGTTAGATCTCACTGCAGTGAGATCTAACCCTGACTGCGTCCCCTTGATCGGAATCCAATAATACTAAATGCAGTTTGATTTTTGCCCAAATTGAGGTATTCCTGTCGGAACAGCGTTGTCTTACGCGGTCCGATCTGTAAAGGCGTCCCTGACGCACGATGTGGGATATTGCTAATAAGAATTACCGGAAAATTTCTTTTGTACCCAGGCGTCCAACTCCTGAACATGTTTTTTGCCGATAGTAAATCCATAGACAATCAGCAAAATAATAATAAGCGTAAACAAATCCATTTCTTTTGTTGCAGAAAAGTTTACCACTCCCAAGAGAACTTGCGGAATAACACCTGTAAGTACTAATATCACCGAAGCTACTTTAAACCAGAACTGCGATTTCATCTTATACCTTGCATAGAACATAAAGATTGTTGCAGACCAAGCAAAAAACTCGAAAACTAACAAAACAGCCCATTTATTTTCTATTATGAATTGATACATGCAAATCACCTCCAAAACACGCTATTTTTCTTTGGGAAGTACGGGGCACCATTCCACAGAGGCACAGAGGGGTAATGAGGACACAGAGGAAATTGATACGCGTAGTCTTTTGGGAAAGTACTGAGTACGATAGCACAAACGGCACGAGCGCCACTATCGACGACGACAAAAGACAGGATGCCTTCACGAAGGCGCATAGCGCCCTTCGCGTTTTCGCTGCCGTTCTCCTCCCTTTACCGCTTTAACCCCCAGGTCACATTGTGGGCAGTCCTGTTGCCTGTTGTTCTTACTCCGTCGTCATCGTGGGGCTAGTGCGGCTAGTGGGGTTAGCGCTTAGCCCTCGGGCGACATTCGCCACTAGCGGCAATAGCGCCACAACGGACGATTTATCTCCAGACATTTAAAAAAGCAAAAGCCTGGAGAAGCACATAAATACTCCCAGGCTTTTATCCTTCCGTGTACACAGCTTGCTGTGCGCTTCCTCTCGGACCAGTCTGACATTATAATGCCACGGAACCCTAGAAAGCTTCTTCTTATTCACTTTCGCAATAGAAACTACAGTTTTAGTATATCATAACGATGCGTAAATATCATCTACCAATTTGTTGAGTTCTGGTTCTTGATGAGCTTTCATCGAAGATTTAATATCAAACGGCGCACCGATAATCTCCATATTTTTCATTTTCTCTAATTCACAGAGCATACTCTTGGTTGCCATGTTGGCCCAAGTGTGATTTCCGACCACCGCTACCTTCCGGTTGCGCAACCGTAGCGCTGCCATTTCATGCAAGAAGGCTTGCATGCCATAGTAGAGGCCCATGTTATAAGTAGGCGCGCCAAGGACAATATGGCTGAACTTCCAGGCGTCGGCTATGATATATGACGGATGAGTCTTGGATACATCGTACATGCGCATATCCTCAACGCCTTTTTCCGCTAGTTTTCCGGCGATCAGATTCATGACATTTTCCGTATTGCCATACATAGAGGCGTATACCAGGACTACGCCCTGTTTCTCTGGCTCATATTTGCTCCAATGGTCATATTTATCAAGAATATAGGGTAAGGACTCGCGCCAAACCGGTCCGTGCAGCGAGCATATCATCCGGATGTCCAAACTTGCGGCTTTTTTCAGCACTGCCTGCACTTGGTCCCCGTATTTTCCGACAATATTTGTATAATAGCGTCTAGCTTCGTCTAAATATACGGATTCAAAATCAGTCTGATCACTGAACAAATTGCCGGAGATTGCGCCAAAGGAACCGAAGGCATCTGCCGAAAACAGGATCTTTTCTTTTTGTTCATAGGTAAACATTACCTCAGGCCAATGCACCATGGGGGCAAAGATAAACTGGAGCGTATGGCCACCTAATGAAAGCTCATCGCCTTCTTTTACCTCAAAATAATTTTCTTTTGTCTCAAAGCTGTAAAACTGCTCAATAAACTGAAAGGTGTTTTTGTTGCCGACGATCTTCATATCGGGATAACGATGCAATAATTCTTCAATGTTGGCACAGTGATCCGGCTCCATGTGATTAATAATCAGGTAGTCCAGCTTTCGCCCATTCAACACATGGGTCAAGTTTTCCAAGAATAGAGCGCTGATCGAAGAATCTACTGTATCCATGAGCGCAGTTTTTTCATCCATAATCAAATAGGAGTTATAGGCTACCCCATTTGGCAGTGGAAACATATTTTCAAACCGTTCCAAACGTCTATCGTTGCCGCCTACCCAGAAGATCTGCGGTGTAATCTTATGAACGCAACGCATAATCAGACCCCTTCCTTTATGACCTTATCATAATAATTTGACATTAAATACGTTATTTGTCTTTATGCATTTTCCTGCTGAATTGTTAGTAAACTTATCATAATATTACTACCAAAGATGTTTATTTTCAAGTAATAATAATTATCCGTCAATCAGGGCATCTTCTTAAAATCAATATATCCCCGTTCTACATCTGTGTAAATCAACTGCACGCGGAGTCTTTGACCAACATCCACACCGGTAAAGTTAGCCGACAGTCTTCCTTCCACAGGCGGATGTAATAAGCGAACCCACGTCCCTTTATCTGCTACGCCGGTAACGATCGCATCAAATGTTTCTCCAATCCTAGATTCCAGAAGCAGGGCGGCAGCGGATTTTTCTATCTGCCGTTCAACTTTTTTTGCGGCATTCTCTGCTTCTGTGCAGTGCTTGGCGAGCGCTACCAGTTCATCAGTGTCATAGGGAATGGGGCCGCCCGAAATTGCTGCTTTCAACAGCCGTTGCGTGATCAAATCAGGATACCGACGATTGGGGGCTGTAGAATGAGCATAATCTTTGACTGCAAGACCAAAGTGCCCGGCAGAGCTGTCACCAGGAAGCTCGACAACGTATTCTCCAAAGCCTAATAGCTTGATCACACTAAGGGAAAGATCGGGGAAGCGACTCGGATCAACGGCCTTTGCTAGCGCTAAGAAGTCATTTAACGCCTTAGAATCAGGGTCCCTGGGCAGTATAAAGCCCCGCTCACGAGCAAGCTCGACGATTCGATCCCAGCGTTTAGGGGTGCGAACAACACGCCGTATTGACGGAAATCTCTTAGCGGCAAGATAACGTGCGGTTACACCGTTAGCTGCGATCATTAGGTCCTCAATAATATCTTTAGCGCTATTCCTCTTTTCTTCTGCTAAGTCCTTTATCTCATCATTAACAAATATCGGCTTGGCTTCTATCGTTTCAAAGTCCAGTGCACCGTGCATGTGCCGAAGCAATTTCAATCTTTGAGCCACACGATTTTGCAACATAAGGTTTTCAGCAAGCCCGGCAACTGCACTGACCGCCTCTGGCATTGGTCCATTGCCCTCCAGCCAATCGGCAACACTGTTGTAAGCAAGCTTTGCATGATTACAAACTATCGCTTGATAAATATCTGAGCTTTGTAGCGAGCCATCGTCGGCGACTACGAGTTCCACGATGATGGCCAGACGATCTTCGCCAAAATTCAAGGAAGTAATATCAGTTGAGAGCTGCTCTGGCAACATCGGAAATATCACCGCCACGGTATAAACTGATGTGGTGTTATGACTGGCATGATTATCAATTGCTGACGACTGCTTAACAAATGCATCAACATCGGCGATGGCAATAAGAATCTTTGTGGCGCCTTCAGGCATCTCAATAGCAACGGTAAGTTGATCCAAATCGGTTGAATCATCGTTATCGATGGAACACCATAAAAGCTGTTTGAGATCTCGCATCGATTCATCCACACTGGGGACAGTTTCTCGGATTCCCTTAAGCTCGGCAATAGCCTCAGAAGAGAAATCGGGAAGAAGCCCTCGTTCCAGCATCGCCTGGCGTGCAATTTGCTGCAAGCTAGACCGATGGCTTTTATTGTTTGTAGCACTCATAAAATTCACCTTCCCGTACTGTACTATATTCTACCTTCCTCACCAAGCAATAAACTCCTTCAAGAGTTCTCGTGAATTCTCGACCTGATTCAAACAGGGAGGCCGTTCGGAATAATCCAAGATATTAAGAAAATCCCGCGACCTACTTTAGGTCACGGGATTGCCGCCTTCATAAGTCAATGTAAAATGGGACTCCACTCTAAGGTGCCACAAAAAAGGTAGGCTACGTCCGTTCTTTTAGGGCAAAGTTACTCTCATGCCTTGCTGGATACTATCAGCGCTACCGGAAATTACTTCACAGATAGAAATCTTCTCCTTAACAGATACTACGCGAATCCGCGCCGTTTCTGTTACCATTTCATCAAGTACTTCACCGGTAGTTGGATCTCTCAATACTTCAAAGGAACCGACTATAAATTCTTGACCGTTAATAATACCTTCACGATTGCCTCGATTAATATAAATGTTGCCATTATTATTCATAACCACAGTACCAGTCCATCTAATCTTGGGTAATTGTGTTATCATCCAATCCACGCCTTGGGTAGCGGCATTTTCAACAGCCTTCCCCAGATTTTCCGCACCATAATTGCCAAAGACAGCGCCACGACCGCCAACAACCATACCGCCTTTTACTGCTTTGCCGACAACACTCTTAGAGGCTAACACTTGCCCGGTACCGGCCTCAACAACATACATAGTTATGTTGATCTCAGACTTCGAGTTAGTACCACCAAGATAAAGACCATGGATACCAATGCCACCGGCTTGGCCTCCCGTATTTTGTACATGGGTTATAACTCCTTTTACTAAGAGCTGCGCCGGAATTGCATGAGGATTAGAGTTGCGTTCACTCATCGCTTCCTGACGCATATCATTCTCAGCAAGTACGATAAACCTTCCAGACTGATTAAGAATATCTGTCAAAACAGCACCCCATGCATCGCCTAGACTGAATTGACCTGACCAGTTAGATCGATTTTCAAATTTCGATACAACAATCGTGTACTTCAAACCATTATCTGCTGCCGCGACTGGTTGTGGAAGACTACAACCAATAAATATAATGAAAACACCCATCAAAAGCAATAACTTAGACTTGATATAATGTTTCACTTGCATCCCTCCAAATATTATATTCCAAATAATTCCATACAATTTTATAAATCCCTTTTTTTGCAAAAGCAATCGTCAAACTAGCACGGTGCCTGCAACCTATATATATTATCAGCAATAGATATCAATGCCCTTTTATCACGTTCCTTTTCACTACCAATGTCTCAACTTAACTGCCAGTTCCCAGATAACCATTGTTTTCCTTAAAAATCAAGCGCCACGAGTTACCTCGTGGCGCTTGATTTGTTTTATTTATTACTTGATTTCTCCGATCAAAATTAAACCCGAAATTTACTAACAGCTTCCCGGAGGTCCATCGCCAAGCGGGCAAGGCTCTGGCTGGAGGAGGCGATTTCTTCCATTGATGCCGACTGCTCCTCGGTGGCTGCCGATACTGTCTCGGCTTCTCCAGATGCCTTTTTACTCAAGTTATCAATCTGATTCACTGCTGTGACAATTTGTTGGCTGCCGATAGCCATCTGTTCAATAGCAGTAGAGATTTCCTTTATCTGGTCAGATACTTGGGTTACTAATGGAGTTTGAACGCTTTTATTATTCATTGCTATAAACTCCAAACGGTAACAGCAGTTCTAAGCATTCAGGGATTGTCTGCGTTGCACCACCTCAAAAATTTCAATCTCAGCATAAAATAAGACCAGGCCAATGCCTGGTCTTATTTTATGCAATGGCAACCTGGCAATCATAGGAAAACTCCCTTAGACCCACGGCTTTGCGTCCTTATCTTTCGATAAGTTTGCCAAACATCTTCATATTTTGGTGTTTATATTATTTTAGCATTATCACTATTTCTACTTAGCGCTAAAGAATTCTCTGGTCTTTGATTCATCCCATCCTAGCATCTCTTTTAGGATTTCCTCTGTATGCTGACCCAAGAGCGGTGCCGGGGTGTCAACCGAACCAGGTGTTGCCGAGAACTTGATCGGCACTCCAGGAACTTTCATATGACCAGCAATCGGATGTTCAAGTTCTACGATCATTTCACGGGCTTTGATCTGCGGATCATTAATGACTTTGTCAACAGTGTTGATTGGCGCGCATGGAACTCCTGCTGTTTCCAATGCTTCCATCCATTGATCAATCGTCTTAACCTTGAAAACAGCATCGAGAATAACTTTAAGTTCGTTTACATGCTGAGTCCGCTTTAAGTTGGTGTTAAAACGTTCATCTGCCATCAGATCAGTACGTTCGAGAAGATTGCAGAGCTTTTCCCACAAACGATCATTGCCAGCGCCGACAATGATATGACCGTCTTTTGCCGTATAGGCTGCAAACGGGGTGATGGACGGATGGCGGTTGCCAATCGGCTGAGGTACTTCGCCGCTAACCAAATAACGGGAAATTGCGTTTTCGAGCACTGCTACCTGGCAGTCGAGCATACCGACATCAACTTTCTGGCCTTCACCGGTACGTTCAAGATGGTGAAGGGCCATCATAACGCCAATGGCGGTGAACAGTCCGGCAATAATATCGCCAACCGATGCGCCGACCCGTGTCGGTTCGCCGCCTTCCGGACCAGTGACGCTCATGATACCGCCCATTGCTTGTACAATGATATCATAGGCAGGTTTATGCACATATGGGCCAGTCTGGCCAAAGCCTGAGCAAGCAGCATAAATCAGGTTTGGTTTGATTTTCTGCAATTCTTCATAGCCAAGTCCAAATTTCTCCATCGTTCCAGGGCGATAGTTTTCAACAACCACATCCGCTTGCTTGACCATTTCTTTGAAAAGATCACAATCTTCCTGGCGTTTGAAATTCAGAACCATTGACCGCTTATTCCGGTTAAGGCTCATAAAGTAAGCGCTTTCTTTGCCGATAAACGGGCCATAGGCACGTGAATCGTCACCGACTTTCGGTGGCTCAATTTTTATAACATCCGCACCGTAGTCAGCTAACATCATAGTGCAATACGGACCAGCTAACACCCGGCTCAAATCCAATACGCGAATTCCCTGCAAAGGTTTCATAAACAACTACTCCTTCTCTCTGTAAAATAACTAAATATTTCAATATCGGTTCGCTATAATCATAATAAGCTATTTAGCAGGGAAAATACTAATAATCGCTGCAAGATAACAAAAAACGAGCCTCAAAGGCCCGTTTTTTGTTCCCTAAAATCACTTATTCAACTAGATGCCCATTGCTCTTTTAAATTCTTGGATGAAATGCTTGGCTACCGGTATGTCCTGCACCGAGCAGCCTTCTAATGATAGAATATAGGTGTCATTAAACCAAGGGACAATTTCCCGAACTTTACTCATATTAACCAAAAAGCTTTTATGAGTCCTAAAGAATCCACAGTTCGCGAGTCGCTCTTGCACAGCTTTTAAGGGCATAGTGCTCATAAAATCTCCCTTTTCCGTGCACAGTAATGTTCTTCGTTTTAGCTCTGCTCTGACAAAGAAAATTTCCGACGGCAGAAGTACAAGCAGCCGATCATTGTGCCATACAGATACTCTCACTTGATCTGGCGATCGCCCTCGGTCGGAGATTGAAGGCTGATTCATTGGCACAGCCGCTTTTTCCTCTCTTGTCAGCCTTTCTATCGTCAATTCCAACCGTTCTCTTGAATACGGTTTTAATACATAGTCCACCGCCTCAAGTTCAAAAGCTTGTACTGCAAACTCACTGAAACCAGTTGTGAAAACAATCTTGGGCTTACGAGACAGCTTCGTGATTTTTTCAGCAACAACCAGCCCATCATCCATCGTTCGCATTTGTATGTCAAGAAACACGGCATCAACGTCAGATTCAAGCATCGTTCGATAGGCTTCTTCACCGCTTCGGCATTCACCGACAACTTCGATGTTGCCAATCTCTTCAAAGATGCACCTCAACTCCTGGCGAGCAGGATATTCGTCATCGACAATAAGAACTTTTAACGGCATTTATAGTCTCCTTTCTTGAGGAATCATCAACGAGATCCTTGTCCCGACATTTTCCTTGCTTTCAATGCGCAGCCCATTGTCCGGTCCATATATTGAAATTAATCGACTATGGACGTTGGAAAGTCCAATCGATTTTCGGCTTGGATCATACTCCAGTACTTTGCTGATCAGGTCCGGATTAATCCCAACCCCATCATCTTCGACCGTTAATTCGACAATCCCATCCTTGTGTTTTCCAATAATCCGGATATTTCCCCCATCTTCTTTGGGGTTGATTCCGTGCTTGATCGCGTTTTCAACCAGCGGCTGCAAAATCAAGGGTGGCACTACAGCATCACATTCTGGTTCAATCTGATAATCTACTGTCAACCTGCCTTCAAATCTTGCCATCTCAATTTTAACATAGTCATCTACACATTGAATCTCTTTGCGCAATGTGACAAATGTATCATTTCCGGCCAAATTGCTGCGATAATAATTCCCAAGATGAAAGATTAAACGTTTTGCGGTCTCCGGCTGTTTCCGGCAGTAATAGCCAATCGTATTCAACGCGTTAAATAGAAAGTGCGGGTTGATTTGAGCCTGCAATGCTTTTACCTCCGCACTGGCCAGCAGTTTTGCCTGCCTTTCTCCTTTGCTGATTTCGATTTGAGTCGATATTAATTTCGCTAAACCGCAGGCCAATTCTGTCTCGAACAGAGATATGCTGTTTTCACTCAGCCGATAAAGGACTAAAGAACCAACAACCTTACCGTCATCCTTCAGCGGTACAATTACCTGTGAGGCCAAAGGGCAGGCATTATCTGAGCAACCAATGTCCTCTTTTTTTTGATAAACGCCGTACTCGCCGGTTTCAAGCACTTGAGCAATCGATTCCGTAATCGCGTGATTGTCGTTAATAATCTTGCTCGCTCCGACAAATGCCAACACCCGTTCCCTAGAGGTAATGGCTACGGCGCCAAGCTGATCGACAGTTTGATAAATAATGTTGGCTGCTTCATGAGCTGATTGCTCGTTTAGACCGGCCCGGAGAAAGGACATTGTTTTATTGGCAATATTTAAGGCAATTTTTGCAGCCAGCGCCTCAGTTCTCTCTTTTTCCCGATAACCGGCTTCTAAAATTCCGATAAAAGCTGCAACCCCAATTGAATTGGTGATCAGCATGGCGGGAGTAATAGCGTAAACCAGGCGTACCGCCCTGTCGGCTGGATCTCCGAGCATATACAGAAACAACATATGCAGCGCTTCCAATACGAGCCCGACAACCATACCATACCGCCATTGCTCTTTCTTGTTTTTAATCTGCTGGTGGATCATCCCTGCCACAATTCCCTGAGCAAGGGTAATACCACCGCTTACAACAGAAGAAAACGTCGCCAAGGCAAGAATACGGTGAGCGCCGGCGATAAGCCCAGCAACAGTCCCTACAACGGGTCCGCCAATTAAGCCTCCTACGATCACACCGACGGCTCTTGTATTGGCAATACCGTCGATATGCGTACTCCCCAAATACGTATTAAACGTATTGCCGAAGGCATTGATATCAGGCATACCGTTGACCACCGGTATGCCCCAATACGTGCCAAAAACTCCGATCATACCAAAAGCGATGGACATTAAGAGCTTCCCAAACAGCGACGCGTTATCATGCATTACCGATTGGCGAAACACCTTGCTGCGGTTCAAAATAAAAATAAACACGAGTAGGGCCGACAACTCCAGCCATAAATGCTGGATCATAACATATCCATTGAAGAACATAGTAAACTCTCCGCAATTTCTGTTTCTTTTTGTATATACTTATCGAAAATAGTGTGATAATCCTGCTTCATACAAAAGGGAAGTTTCGGAAGTGCTTTCAGTTGTTTTAAGCCAAGCTAAGGCTTCCCACAAATCAAACAGCCGCAACCATACATTACGCAAGAGTTGAGGCCATTGTCGACATCGAAAAAATCAGGGTTATTAAAATCGAAGCCCACGCCTAGCTAACCGTTAACTTCAAAGCAGTATTTGACACAAAGGACGTAAAACATTACAAAATTTCACAAAATAGGAGGATATTTCATTTGCATGTGGAAAAGAACAATGTTTAATATCTGAATTATCTGTAGAGGATGCGAGAGAATGAATTTTTTCACCATGTCAATATTCGGTACGATAATAGTGACCACTTTAATGATACTAATTTTTGTCTATTTATACGCCCTATATCGTGAACGCTATATTGGTTACTGGATAGTAAGCTGGGGATTCCTGCTTTTGCGAACTGTTCTTTTTGATTCTGGGATGTTAGATTGGATGCAATCCATAGCATGGTTTACTATTTATCAAATGCTAACATTTAGTGCACTTATAGTATTCATATGGAGCATTCATCTCTTTATCGACAAGCCGCTAGTGAAATGGTGGATATATAGTGGGTTGGGCGCTTCGCTATTAACCTTCATATTCACAATTATACAATTGCCCATTGCGTATAAACTTTTGCCGCCTGCCTGGTTCGCTGGAATCACCGGTATCTGGTTAAGCATAACCTTCATGCGTCAACTTAAATTAAATCGAATTAGCAAACAAATACTTGGATCTACATTTATCTTATGGGGTCTTCACTCTTTAGATATGCCATTTTTGATCGATGTAGCATGGTTTGCACCTTGGGGTTACTTTATCGATAGCATACTAAGGCTGCTTATCGCAATGAGTACTTTGTTGGTGTATTTCGAAAAAACCAGAGCAGATTTGGTTAGTAAAGAAGCGCAATATCGGTTATTGGCAGAAAATTCCGCCGACATCATTTACCGCTATCGATTACTTCCAGAGGCAAAATTCGAATATGTCAGCCCGGCCGTTTTTCCGATTACCGGATATACTCCCGAGGAATATTATGCTGATGCGAAACTCCTGTTCAATTTGATACATCCGGATGATTCCTCGCAATTTTATCATTTTTTTAATAATAAGTCTTCTACTGATACTTTTCCACTTAGCTTTCGTTTAATCCGAAAAGACCAACGTATGATTTGGATTGAACAAACCTGTGTGCCAATTTACGCCAACGATGGTAAAATTCAGGTTTTAGAAGGCAACATTCGCGATATCACCTCCCGTAAGCACCTGGAGCAAATTGCCTCCCGAGTTGATAGACTAAACACGGTAGGCGAAATGGCCGCCAGCGTCGCCCATGAAATCCGGAACCCAATGACTACGGTCCGCGGCTACTTGCAGTTGTTGGTCAGCAAAAAGGAGTTTTCCCATTACCAGGATAGATTTGAGTTGATGATCCAAGAACTTGACAGAACCAACACAATTATCCGGGAATATCTTTGCTTGGCAAAAGATAAACGATCTGATCTGAAATGTTGCTGTCTTAATAGTATTGTCAAATCACTGTTTCCATTGATGCAAGCCGACGCAATCGCTTCAGCGATAGACATAACTCATGACCTTGACGAGATACCCGAACTATATTTAGATGAAAATGAAATCCGCCAACTATTGCTAAATCTGGTCCGCAACGGCTTGGAGGCTATGTCATCAGGCGGAAGCCTCAATATACGAACTTTCATGGACAAAAACAAGGTTATTTTGTCAGTGAGTGATCAAGGCTCTGGTGTCCCGGAGCATATACTCAACAATTTGGGTACACCGTTTTTGACTACCAAGGACAACGGAACAGGCTTAGGATTGCCAATGTGCTACAGAATTGCCCACAGGCATCAGGCCGACATTAAGGTTGAAACAAGTTTCCAAGGCACTACATTTTTTGTCGGCTTCAGTCTTCCTACAGCGCCCATATAAGCGACTATTTTAATAAAGAACATTATAAAAATTCCCCTTTTCTTAACTTTAAGGAAAGGGGAATTTTAATTTTGCATCCAATTCGCAAAAATCTACATTTTTCTTAAAAATATTACATTTCAGGATAGGAACCACCTAACTGTTACACGTATCTCTCTTATTGGAAGGGAGGTGCACGTTATGAAAACTTAGTAATATTTTGCGGCAACATCCCCAAGAATGCATTAAAAAGGAGCGATAATTTATGAACAACAATTTACAGCCAACGAAACCCGATCAGAAAGTAATACCCGAAAGAGTTTTCACAGTTGGTATCGCGTCAACTGCTAAAGAAAAAACGGAAATTTACCAATTTCGCTATAGCATCTATGTAGAAGAAATGTCTCGGCAGTTGAGATCCCCTGATAATGGGGAAAAGTTGCTATACGACGAAATGGACGAATGGGGTGTTCTATTATACGTCAAAGCCGACTCCGAACTTATCGGAGTCAGCAGGATCAATATCGGCTTGCTACAAAATTTCCATCCGGATATAATAACCTCACTTTCTTTAAAAAAATTTCAGAATTTTTATACTGGCAAAAAAGACCAGAAGTTTGGCCTTATCACCAAACTAATGGTTTCGCCGCTTTACCGGAATTCTCCAGCTTTGTATTTACTAATGGCAAAAGCTTATGAACTCTCTTGCGAGCATAGGGTACAATTTACCTTTGGCGGCTGCAACTTTTATTTACTTCGACTCTATGAAGAAATAGGAGTGCGGCGATTCGGTGAAAATTTCCAAGATCCGGGCTACGGCTTATTGGCGCCGGTCGTCTGGTTAATCGATGATATCGAACATATGCGCAAACTTCATTCGCCCTTCTACCGTCTAGCCCGTAAAAGAGAAGCGGTAAACAAACAAGTCGCTGATTGGTTCTTTACTGATTTTTCTGAAGCCTCCAGTGTGATAAACAGTCAATTAGTCACGGAAGAAGAACTATGGACAGTTTTATGCACCCGGTTAGGAGACTCGCCAAACAAAGCGATGCCGATATTACAAGGCCTGTCTGAAGCTGACGCAAAAAAATTCTTGCATAAATGCGGCCTTGTTACACAGTGCCATGCAAATGATCAGATCATAACCAGTGGCGATCCCAGCAACGAACTAAATATTTTGCTTTCGGGAGAATTGCATGCGTCAAGTCTCTCTGAGTCAGGCACAAACAGAATTCTTCCCGGTCAGCACTTTGGATCGGTAGGTCTAGTCGACCATACCAGTCACACCCAAGACATTGTAGCGGTGACTTTGACAGAAATACTGGTATTGTCCCGAATGGCTTTCCCGAAGTTTCGCCATCGCTATCCAGGTATCACGAATCATGTATTAGAAAATTTGTCCCACATAATTAAAAAAGGAGGGCCAAATGATGCAACCCAAGCTTGATTTATTGCTTGTCAATAGCATGGCGCCGCGTCAACGAATTGCCTCAGACGCGGCCTTAGAAAACAGCCTGGCGATTCTGCGCACATACTTGGAAGATGAAGATTTCCGGGTGGAAGTCATTGACGAACAAAGAATATCTGCGACAGAAGCAGGAGTTCCGAAATGCTTGGTAAAGCTTTTGCAGCTTATCGTCTCGATGCAAATGAAAACGTACCGCAAGAGTCTAAAGTATATTTGGCTCATTTTCATGCTATTGGGTTGGCCTATCCAAGTTTTGTCAATGTATTACAGAGCCCAATATCTAAGTAGTAAAATTAATGACATCATCCGCACCATTCAGGAAAACGACATTCATCTGTTGGGAATCAAGGTCTGGTACGGCGATTCCTTTAAGTGGAGTAAATTGCTGGCCACTAAAATCAGGTCATCCTGCCCTGAGGTGATCATTATTGCCGGCGGTCCACAGGTGAAGGTATATGGAGAGCACATCTTCCATGAAACGGATTTCGATGTGGCAATCATGGGACCTGGGGAAGAAATACTGAAAAAAATGATTGTTTTAGACCGGAAAGTCGACAACAAAACAGAATTCTTATATCGATTTCACGAGGAAATCAGTCAGTCTCGATTGGTGCAAACAGGGATTTACAGTAACGATGAAACCGAACCCGCGAATCAGGTACAATGCAGCCAACAGCATATTATCCCCCGCTATCGGCCGGTGGATTTACAAGACAAGCTGTTGTTTCATACCTTGGTGGACGGCGTAGGCTGCACATGGAATAAATGCAACTTTTGCTCCCATACCAGACAGGTGGCATCCTATCAACAACGTTCTGTACAAGACATAGTAAAAGAATTTCAAGTGATGAGAGAGCAGGGTATTGCTTTCTTCCGGTTCAGTAGTTCAGAAACGCCTGTCGAATATGGCAAGAAAATCGCCCAGGCAATTCTGGACCAAGGCATCACAGTAAATTACTCGATGTTCGTCCGGGCGACAAAAGTGACTCCTGCGGTTTACGAAGCCTATTGTCTACTGATTCAATCAGGGCTAAGAGCAGTATTCATGGGGGGAGAAACCGGCCATGACCTTATCAATGAAAAGGTCATGAATAAAGGTATCCAGAAAAAAGACATTGTGGATACTATCAACTGTATAAAGCTTGCAGCCACGGAAGTAGGTAAAAGTTGCCGGATCGGTTTGTCCCTCATTTATCCTACCCCTGTGATTGACGGAGTGACTTTACAAGATGTCTATGCAGAGAATATGCGTTTGATAAAAGAGACTCTGCCAGACACAGTGATTGTCAATCCGCCAGGAGTCTTTCCTAAAACAAGCTGGATGGATAACTCTAGCAAATTCGGCTTTTCTATGGCTCCGGATTTTGTCTACGAGCTCATGCAATATGAATACTCCATTTACAAGCCGGTCGAACTATGGGGCAAATTGGGGTTTTCATTACAAGGGCACAGCCTTCCTGAACTCATGAAAGAAACAGGCAGATTAAGAACCGCAATTGCGGACATGGGCATCCCAACGGATATCTCTGATGAGTATCTGATGATGACAGAAGCAATCGGCTATACGACGAAGAGCGATTTGCTGAAATTCAAGAGTGACTCTTTACAAGACATCATGTCCGGTAGTAATCGCTACATGAGAGAAGTAATAGAAAAAATCAATTCCCAAGGACGGAACATGGCATACCGCAACACTGACGGAAAGCCCAGGAACGAATAGAGCCTAACGCCCTTCCAACGGTCATAAATAACAATACTAACGTCGTTTTCAACCCGGCAGCCTTTTTCTATAAGGTCTGTTAGTTGAAAACGACGTTAGTATTAACCCTCGGAATTTGGAATTCTGCGTTGGAATTTTATTCCGCTATCATCATGCCCCATTTAAACTCAATACTTCTATGCCGGCGGCAGAGAGCGCCCTGCTACCGACAATAGATACAAAACCACCGCTTTTGCGTGAACACAAACTTTATCAGGCTAACTGTTCTCAGAAATCAAACCATGCACTGGTTTTCGTTAACAAAAACAGAAATATTACCTTGTAAACCAATGCAAAACGTACTAAAATGTATAATCATACAAAGCAAAAGTAGCAAGCAAAGTTGTTTTAGGGAGAGAATTTTAATAATCTATGAATAACAGGAGAGAAGATTATGAGTAAGCGAGTATTGAGACTTGTCAGTGTCCTAGCCGTTGTACTGGTGGCCGGACTAATAGCCGGCTGTGGTGACTCAGCCAGTAAAGACATCAAGATCGGGGTAGTATATGAACTTACTGGCAATACCGCTTCTTTCGGTACAGCAGCGGCTAACGGCGCTAAACTGGCATTCAAAGAGATCAATGCCAAAGGCGGTGTCCTCGGCAAGCAGATCCAAACAGTGATTGCAGACAATAAAGGTGAACCCGCCGAATCCACCAATGCCATGACAAAAGTCATCTCCCAAGACAAAGTAGTGGCTGTAACCGGCTTCACGGTAAGTTCTTGCGGGATTGCCGGCGCGACAGTTGCTGAAGCCAACAAAATTCCCTTTGTAGCTGCCGCAACCACTAATTACCGAGTCACTCTTAACGAACAAACCGGTAAAGCAAAGGACTACGTATTTCGCGCCTGTTTCATCGACCCGTTTCAAGGAACAGTAGGCGCCAACTTTGCCCTCAACAGCCTGAAAGCAAAAAAGGCAGCCGTTTTGATTGACAGTTCCAGTGACTACAGCAAAGGCATGTCACAGTTCTTTAAAGAGGCCTACACTAAAGGCGGCGGGCAGATAGTAATAGAAGAAGCCTATCTGCAAAAGGATCAGGATTTTAAGGCGATTCTAACAAAGATCAAAGCCCAAAACCCTGATGTATTGTATCTTCCCGGCTATTATGAAGAAGTGGGCAAGATTATTAAGCAGGCGCGCGAACTGGGTATTACTGCTCCTTTCTTAGGCGGCGATGCCTGGGATTCACCGAAGTTAGTGGAGATTGGTGGTCCAGAAGCCCTGAACAATACTCACTTTACAAACTTCTACTCGGTAGAAGATACAAACCCGGTATCTAAGGCTTTTGTTGAGGCCTATAAAAAAGAGTTTGGGCAAATGCCTGACTCAATGTCTGCCATGGGCTATGACGCAGCATATTTATTAGTTGACGCAATCAGACGTGCCAATAGTACAGAAGCGGATAAAATCCGTGATGCTTTAGCAGCTACTAAAAATTTCAAAAGTGTCAGCGGAGATATGAGCCTGACACCCACCCACGATGCTATTCGCAGTGCGGTTATTATCGAGTTGAAAGATGGAAAGCAAGTATATAAAGAGACTGTAAAGCCACTATAAGATAAAAAATTGCCGCCTGACAGCATGCTGCCAGGCGGCAATTTTAATGTATGCATATTCAGCGATAATCTGCTATGGTTGTTCCCACGGACTACGGAATATGGGCTAATACATGATACACACCTTCCACTACCTGCGCTGGCAGTACACTGCGCATGCAAACGGCGTTACCATTAGGGCACTTGGTTTTATGGCAGAAAGAACAAGAGTGTTGGTTACATATAGCCACGTTTTGTTTGCCCGGCAGCGCGTATGTTGCAGGATTGGTCGGACCAAATATTGCAACTGTCGGCACTTTCAAGGCTGCCGCCATATAGAGCGGACCAGTGTCACCGGCAACAACCACTGTAGCGCGTTCAAGTAGAGCTGCCATTTCTAAGAGACTTGTTTGACCGATTGTATTAATTATCGGCACCCCTGCTTTGGCTGTTATTTCCTTTCCCATGAGACATTCATTTTTTCCGCCACATAGTAGTATTTTGAAGTCTTTGTTAAGTCTTTTAGCCGTGGCCGCAAAGAACTCTGGCGGCCAGTTTTTTGTAGACCATGTCGTTCCCGGAACCAATACAGCTAACTTGTCTTGAGGCAAAACAATTTCCTTTCTTAAATAGTTCTGCGCGAATTGCTTAGCCTCCTCAGGAACAATCAGTGTCATTTCTCGGTTGTCCGGACTAATGCCAAGCGAGGTTAATACCCCCAGATACCGTTCTGCAATATGTTTACCGATTGGGTCAGCCGTATCAGTCATAAATAGCGGGTTTAACTCTTTGGCATCACGCATGCCAATACGCCGGCTTGTCTTTACCTGCCTGGCAATCATGCCTGTAAGAAACAAGCCATGAATATCAAGCGCCGCATAAAAAACCTTTGTCGCCAATTGTTTTTGTAAGTCCCGCCACAAAGTAAAAGACTGATTAAATTCATAAGATCGCAAATGTTTATCGAAACGTTCCCGTGACCAAACCATGATTTCATCAATATACGGATTGTATTTTATTAGGTCGGCACAGACCTCACCGACAAGCCAAGTTATTTTACAGTCCGGCCAAGCTGCTTTCAGTGCCTCGGCTACCGGTGTACAATGGATAACATCACCAATCGAACTTAATCTAATTATCAGTATCTCTCTGCTCATTGAACTACCGCTCTAATTCCTTCCTGTCTACTTTCCCTCTTCTTTTCGTATAAACCGATACCACTTAATACTGGAGTCTACCACCGTTATAACAACAGCTACAATCATTGAAACCATCAAAGCCGCATTTGCCAGCAAACCTTGGGGCAGATAGGTGATAACGATGGACATACTCCCGGCAGTAACTGTAGTAATAAACATGACTACCATCGGAATGAAGGTAACAAGCGAATATTTCTTGCTTTTAGTCTGTTTTAGTATGATAGTAGTGCCAATACATAGCGCCAGCGTTGCCAACAGTTGATTCGCGACACCAAAGATCGGCCATATGGTTGAAATATTTCCGCCATAAAGCAGATATCCCCAAGCAAATGACACTACTGCGCCGGTAAAAATGACGCCCGGCCACCAGTTGATTTGTCCGAAAGGCTTATAAAACTTACCAAACAAGTCTTGTACGATATACCGGGCTACCCTTGTACCCGCATCGATGGTGGTCAATATAAATAAAGCTTCAAACATTATGGCAAATTGATACCAGTAAGCCATTAAACCCTTTAATCCGGGAATACCTGCAAAGATAGAAGCCATTCCCACAGCCAGAGATACTGCTCCTCCCGGACGGTGGGCTACATCCTCTTCAACCATAGCCGATAACTGAGGTAAGTCGACTACAGTATACCCCATTGCAGCAAGGCTGGGGAAAACAGCGGCTGAAGTATTGATAGCAAAATAATCACCAGGATGCAACGCGGTGGCGGCAATCAAGGCCATAACACCAACAAAGCATTCGGTCAGCATGGCTCCGAAACCAATTACCATAACGTCACACTCATTATCCACCAACTTAGGTGTAGTGCCCGAACTAATTAAGGCATGGAATCCGGAGACAGCACCGCAAGCAATAGTAATCATGAGAAAGGGCCAAACGGGCCCAGGAATAATAGGCCCGCCGCCTGCAGTAAATACCGTAAATGCGGGCATTTGAATATCTGGCCTGACAATAAATATCCCCAACGCTAGTGCAGCAATCGTTCCAATTTTTAAGTATGTGCTAAGATAATCGCGCGGCGCCAGAAGAAACCAGACGGGTAACGTTGCTGCTATAAATCCGTAAGTTGGCAACAAAATTTTCAGCTGAGTTTCGGAAAAAGTAAACAGGGGCGCCCAGATAGAAGCTTTAATAACTGGGCCAAAAGCTACTCCCAGCAAGACGAGAATAGTACCAATAATCGAAGCTTCAGCAAGACGGCCTGGTCGGAGATAACGCATGTATACTCCGATAAACATGGCTATCGGAATTGTCGCTGTTACCGTGAAAGTGCCCCATGCATTCTTAAACAGCGCATTGACAATAACAATTGCCAACCCTGCCATCGTCATAAGAATAATAACAAGAACCGCGAAACTCGCAGCAGCGCCTGTCGTTCTTCCAACCTCATCCTTAGCAATTTCAGCAAGTGATCGACCCTTATGGCGAATTGACGCAAAAAGCACCACCATATCATGTACACCGCCTGCCAGAACGGCTCCGATCAGCAGCCAAAGGAAGCCTGGGGCATAGCCATACTGAGCAGCCAAAGTGGGACCAACAAGCGGTCCTGCACCGGCAATCGCCGCAAAATGATGTCCAAATACCACCCACTTGTTAGTAGGAACATAGTCATGGCCATCTTCGAACTCATGTGCAGGAGTTTCACGATTTGGATCAAGCACTAGAATTTTGGCCGCGATAAAACAGCCGTAGTAGCGATATGCCAAAACTAATACCAGTATAGCGATAATGACTAAGGTTAAAGCATTCACAGCAAATCCTCCAGCTATCTTAATTTATTCCATGGTATAGGCCATGCACCGCCACCGAAAAACGAGTCTGCTTCACGGTTAATGCTGCGAAATGGATCGGTCTCGTGTATGATGGCATTGGTTGGACATACTTCAGTACAAATACCACAGCCTTTGCACATGTGATCATTAATTTCATATTTCTCGTCCGCTGCGTAGATTGCACCTTCAGGGCAAACTTCCATACAACGATTACACTTCTCACATTTTTTGGTAATAAAGTATCTGATTAACTCTGTCATTAAAGTCCCTCCTTCCTTATGAATTAGCATGATATAGCATTACCGAAAATATTCAGTTCAACACGGGAAAGTTAGAGTGACAAGGCAACAGCCTTCTCAAATGTCTTGGGGCGCCCAAGCCTGCAAAAGGACAAAAAGCCTCAACCCGCAATACGCAAAGGCTGAGGCTTTTTTGCACAGTTAGATTTGATAAGGTTCACCCGGGCTGAACGTATAAACGCGGCACATCTGTTCCATCTTGCATGTATTAGAGTCTGTAGATTTCTAATACTAAGCAAGAATATTCTTGTATGCAAAGGTGGTTCTCAAATGTCAAAAAAAATGAAAACAATGGATGGTAACCAGGCGGCAGCCGAGGCATCTTACGCCCTTACTGAGGTGGCAACTGTCTTTCCGATTACTCCTTCGTCTCCGATGGCTGAAGGGGTTGATGAATGGGCAGCTCATGGTAAGAAGAACTTGTTTGATCAACCTGTCAGAGTAGTAGAAATGCAATCAGAGGCTGGTGCTGCGGGAGCGGTACACGGTTCACTTCAGGCGGGGGCTCTCACGACAACCTATACAGCTTCCCAAGGGTTACTCTTGATGATTCCTGAGATGTATAAAATGGCGGGCAATCTGGTACCAGCAGTTTTTCATGTCAGCGCGCGTGCCCTTGCGACGCATGCATTATCGATTTTCGGAGATCACCAGGATATCAATGCTTGCCGCCAAACCGGATTTGCTTTGCTTTGTTCTAATAATGTCCAAGAAGCCATGGATCTCGGTTTTACCGCGCATCTTTCCTCAATCAAGTCCCGGGTACCATTCTTGCATTTCTTTGACGGGTTTAGAACCTCTCATGAAATTCAGAAAATCGCAGTGACTCCCTATGAAGAGATTTCTAAACTGGTCGATTATAACGCGATTCAAGAATTTAGGGACCGTTCACTGAATCCCGAACATCCGGTTTTAAGAGGCAGCGCCCAGAATCCCGATATTTATTTCCAGGGACGTGAGGTTTCTAATCCTTTTGTCGAAGCTATCCCTGATATTGTGGAAAATTATTTTAAGGAATTTAAGAAAATAAGCGGGCGTGAATACCATTTATTCGAGTACTATGGGGACCCTGAAGCGGAAAATATCATCGTGGCCATGGGCTCAGTCTGCAACACCACGGAAGAAACAATCGATTACCTACAGGCAAAAGGTGAAAAAATCGGGCTGATTAAAGTCCATCTATATCGTCCGTTTTCCAAGAAACATTTCTTTGCAGTTTTGCCTAAGTCTGTGAAGAAGATTGCTGTCCTCGATCGAACAAAAGAACCCGGTTCAACCGGCGAACCGCTTTACCTCGATGTCCTGCAAATGTTTAATCATGAGGCCACGAAACCGATAATCATTGGCGGACGCTATGGTCTTGGCTCGAAAGATACCACTCCCTCCCAAATCCTCGCAGTCTATAAAAATTTGAAACAAACCCAACCCAAGGATCGGTTCACAATTGGTATCGTCGACGATGTCAGCCACACCTCTTTGCCAATGAAAGAAATAATAGATATCACTCCGGAAGGCACGATTAGTTGTAAGTTCTGGGGCCTAGGTTCTGATGGGACGGTCGGCGCCAATAAAAGCGCGATTAAAATCATCGGCGACAATACTGACCTCCATGTCCAAGGCTATTTTGAATATGACAGTAAAAAATCCGGCGGTACAACAATTTCCCATTTGCGCTTTGGTGAAAAGCCGATCAAATCCTCTTATTTCGTGTTTGACGCCGATTATATTGCCTGCCACAATCGGTCTTTCCTCTATAATTACGACCTTCTGAAAGGGCTAAAAAAGAATGGCACATTTGTCCTGAACTGCCCTTGGCGGCCAGAAGAAGTGGAGGACCACCTTCCGGCCTTGTACAAGCGCTATATTGCTAAAAACAATATCAATCTCTATATCATCGACGCGATTTCAATTGCCGAAGAAATCGGTCTTGGTGGTCGGATTAACATGGTTATGCAAGCAGCTTTCTTCAAATTGGCGAAAGTCATCCCGGTCGAGAAAGCTATCCAGTACCTGAAGGATTCCATTCAAAAAGTGTACGGCAATAAAGGCTCGAGTATTGTTGAGATGAACCAAAAAGCTGTAGACCGCGGAATTGAAGGATTGCAGCAAGTAAAAATTCCTGCATCCTGGGCTGACATTAAAGATGAAGCAATGCCAATGAAAGACGAGCCTGATTTTATTAAACATATTCAACGCCCCATGGCTCGCCACGACGGAGATGACCTTCCAACCAGCGCCTTTGTGGGAATGGAGGATGGAACTCACCCGCTCGGTACGACAAAGTACGAAAAACGGGGAATTGCGGTTTATACTCCAGAATGGCAAATCGATAAATGTATTCAATGTAACCAATGTTCCTATGTCTGCCCACATGCGACCATTCGGCCCTTCCTCTTAAATGAGGACGAACTCACGAAAGCTCCCGACACCTTTAAGACAAAGAAACCAAATTCTAAGAAGCTTGAGGGTTATCATTACCGTATTCAGGTTTCTCCACTTGATTGTACCGGTTGTGGTAACTGTGCGGATACTTGTCCGGCGCCAGGTAAAGCCCTTGTAATGAAGCCTGCGGATCATGAAATCGAGATGGAATCGGAGAACTGGGAATTCGCGATGAATGTTACTGAAAAACGGGATTTAATCGATGTAAAGACCCTCATTGGCAGCCAGTTTGCCCGACCGCTCCTTGAATTCAATGGAGCTTGCCCAGGCTGTGGTGAGACTCCCTACGTCAGGCTCCTAACACAATTATTTGGTGACCGTATGTTGATTGCCAATGCCACAGGTTGTTCTTCAATCTGGGGTGGCAGTTCCCCGTCGATCCCTTATACCACGAATGCCGATGGAAAAGGACCGGCTTGGATGAACCCGCTTTTCGAGGATAATTCCGAATTTGGCTACGGCATGTATATCGGGTCGAAACAAATCCGATCCAAAATTGCCGATCTGATGCACCAAGAGTTGAAGAACTCAAACAGTGAAAATCTGAAACAGGCCTTCCAGGAATGGCTAGACAATATGGATGATGGTGAAGGGTCTAAGAAAGCCTCAGCCCAGGTACTCGAAGCGATAAAAAAAGAAACCAGCACTGCTAACCCGATTCTTTCCGAGATCATGGCACGGAAAGATTACCTCATTAAGCCCTCGGTCTGGATTCTCGGCGGCGATGGCTTTGCTTATGATATCGGTTACAATGGACTTGATCACGTCATCGCCAGTGGGGATGATGTAAACATCTTCATTATGGACACAGAGGTTTACTCTAACACAGGTGGTCAAGCCTCGAAGGCGACTCAAACTGCAGCCATCGCTAAATTCGCAGCCGCCGGAAAGAGAATTCGCAAAAAAGATCTCGGGCTCATCGCTACAACGTATGGCTATGTGTATGTCGCCCAAATCGCCATGGGGGCAAATATGAATCAAACCCTGAAAGCAATTACCGAAGCGGAAAGTTACAAAGGACCGTCCCTGATTATTGCCTATGCTTCTTGCATTAACCACGGGATTAAATCCGGCATGGGCACCAGCATATATGAAATGAAGAAAGCAGTCGATGCGGGGTACTGGCATCTCTGGCGTCACGATCCACGTCTTAAAGAGCAAGGCAAGAATCCCTTCATCCTGGATTCAAAAGAACCGACAGGCTCCTTCCAAGATTTCCTGAAGGGCGAAATTCGTTACTCCTCACTTAAGACGATGTTCCCTGAAGTCGCGGACGAGATGTTCGTGACTGCCGAACAACATGCCCACGAAAAATATCAAACCTTAAAGCGTTTCTCAGAAATGCAGTATTAGTAATAGAGGGGTGTCTCAAATTGCTTTGAGGCACCCCTCTTGCTACTTTAACCAGTTAAGACAATGAATTCGTATCCACCCATTCCTTAGCCTCAATTACTGCCTCCTCGCTGGGAATAGGGACATTGGACTCAGGCTTCGTACTTTCGACATGCCCGCGCCAAGCCGCCGTATCATGTCGTTCAATGGGATTAGCTAAAAACTTTTCTTTCGAATGATTTTCATCCATACTAATACCTCCTTTTCAGGCCTTATCATAGTATTTTCTACGTTCACAATTTTATGAGGAGGTATCGGAGAAAGTATAAGACATAGGTCGATAGAAGCGGCGCTCTCCATAAGCAGGAATAGGATTACATCCCGCATAGATCGTCATTGAGGGTAGAGTAATAGGCAAAGTAAAGGCAGCCATCGAGTGGCTGCCTTTACTTTGCAGATCATTCACTTAGTATTAATTAGAAACCTAAGAGACCAAAGAATACATAGCACAACGCTCGTAGGACTAGATAAGGAGCCAATCATTTTAACCATTGCGTTCAGACCGCCGGCCTTATCCATGACATCAATCAATACAGACACGCCGCAAACCATCATGATAACGCCCCAAGGCATTACTTTAACAGCTGCTTTGCTGTCGCCGGATCCGGTGAGCATCAAGACACAGGAAAGTACAAAAGCAATAGAGCCAACGTTTGACAGCATGTTCAGAACGACTTTCGGGAACATGCCCTTCATGCCAGGCAGACCAGGCAGAACGACGAGAAGAATTAGTACAGCTACCATTCCGAGAGTCAGCAATTGATGCTTGTTGAACGGCTCAGGCTTTGGCGCGATTTCATCAATATCCAGGGTGGCGCCACGCTGTTTTTGAATCCAAGCCCAGCCGCCAAGCAGGAAGAAACCGCCGATATTGATAAGCCCTTGAACCACAGTAGAGTTGAAATGAATTTTCCACGCCAATCCGTTGAGTGAATCAGCGGCAATACCAAGTTGGGGAGCCATCTTGGCGATAATACCATTGGAAATAATACCAGTCGGAGCAAACGGTGAGAACGCAGCACCATTGGCGGCGCCGACAACAATCAGAGTCATGAGAAAAGCCGGCATGCCAACACGGGTGGCAATCGCCATCGCTACAGGCGCCATCAAAGCGCAACCAGCGATGTTGCCAGGTCCAATCGTGGTGACAAATGTTGTCAATAGATACACGATCAACGGAATCAGGGCGGTGTTGCCTTTACAAACACGAACAGAGTAAGCAGTCAGCTTCTCCATGGTGCCGTTAGTTTGAGCCATACCAAACAGGAAAGTAACACCAATCAGAATCATGAACAGACTTAGCGGGAAAGAGGCCATTACTTTTGCCCCAGTCATTCCGCTGAAGACACCGCCAACAATGATGGCGAAACCAATACCCAAGAAGCCTACGTTAAGATCCTCGTTGACACAACTGATAATAACCACGATAGCTAGCGCTACCATTGAGGCTATTGCAGCAGTACTAATATCCATGAGTTCTTCCTCCTTCATAATCTATAGTGCAGATATCTTGAACGCCTAGAATAATTTGAGGAATCTGCATTTCAAATTATTCAGTTTTTAAGGCGGAGAGTTAGATTTGCTGTCGCTAAAGTCTTTGTCGGTTTCCGTGTGATTAGGGTAACACCGGGATTACCGCTACTGCAGTAACCCCAGCATGCTCAAAAGTTCCCAGAGAAATTAATCTTCGTCGTCTTCGCCTTCAACAGGAGCCGGAAAAGCTTTATGCAAAGCCGTTGTGGCAATCATGAAAACGAAGATAACTAGGAACATGGTAGGCAGTGCGACTGCCATCATGGTTATTGCATTCATAGTAGCTTGTGACATTTTCAGCACACCTCCAAATTATTTCGATAATGCGGGAATTAGAGCCAGAACCAGACCGCCGGCAACAACTGATGCAACCTGACCGGCTACGTTAACGCCGATGGCGTGCTGGATGATAAAGTTGGTTGGATCTTCTTTCAGAGCCATCTTAGCAATAACGC